>JAKABK010000217.1 GCA_021796905.1 Actinomycetes bacterium | reverse complement strand
GCAGCAACGCCAGCAGGATCGGCGGCCAGAGCAGGTAGAACTGCTCCTCGATCGCCAGCGACCACAGGTGCAACAACAGCGGCGGGGGACCGAAGCGGGCGAAGTACGAGACGTGGTGGTAGATGAACCACCAGTTCGTCTGGTAGACGAGCGCCATCGGGATGGCGACGCGCGACCCGGCCAGGGCGGCCCGGTCGAAGATCGCGCTCAGCACCACCAAGAAGGCGAGGAGGGCGACGACCGCCGGGTAGAGACGCCGGACCCGCCGCACCCAAAACGCCCGCAGGTCGATCCCCCTACCACCGCTGGCCCGCCATTCCTCGACGAGCAGGCCGGTGATCAGGTACCCGGAGATCACGAAGAACACGTCGACACCGAGGAAGCCGCCGGGGAGCGACCCGGGCGCCAAGTGGTAGGCGACGACCGCCGCGACCGCCAGGGCGCGCACCCCGTCGAGACCGGGACGGTAGCGCCGCCCCCGGCGGTCCCGGCCGGGGGCGGTCGGGCTGGTCTGCTGCATGGTCGCGCTCAACGCCGTCCCGGTGCTCGTCGCCGCTACAGATGCTACGACCCTTCAGGGCCCCGGAGGTTCCCCGCTCCCCGGTCGGCCCCGGGGGTCGTCTCGCCGGCTCAGAACGCCAGGACCTCGCGCGCCGCGGAGACGATGTCGTCGACCTGGGGGAGCACTGCCCGCTCCAGGCTCGGCTCGTAGGGGACGTGGGTGTCGAGCGCCGCCACCCGGCGCACCGGGGCGTCGAGCTCGGAGAAGCAGTGCTCGGCCACCCATGCCGCCACCTCGCCGCCGAACCCGCCGGTGAGGGTGTCCTCGTGGACGACCATCACCTTCCCGGTCCGTGCGACGGTCTCGGCGACCAGCTCGGTGTCCCAAGGGCGGATCGAGCGCAGGTCGACGACCCCGACCGAGGCGCCGTCCCCGGCGAGGGCAGCGGCCGCCTGCCGCGACTTCTCGACCGTCGCCCCCCAGGTGACGACGGTGAGGTCGTCGCCGGGCACCACGACCCGCCCCTTGCCGATCGGCACCCGGAAACCGGGTCCGGGCATCGGGGTGCGGGTGTAGGGCTGACGCAGCAGGTGCTTGTGCTCCAAGTAGAGCACCGGGTCCTCGCAGTCGAGCGCGCTGCGCAGCAACCCGGCGGCGTCAGCGGCCCGGGAGGGCATCAGCACCACCAGACCGGGGATGTGGGCGAAGATCGACTCCCCGCACTGGGAGTGCCAGATCGCCCCTCCGGTCAGGTAGCCACCGATCGGGACCCGCAGCACCATCGGGCAGGTGAACTCCCCGTTCGAGCGCCAACGGATCGTCGCCGCCTCACTGCGGATCTGCTGCATCGCCGGCCAGATGTAGTCGAAGAACTGGATCTCGCCCACCGGACGCAAGCCACGCAGCGCCTGCCCGACGGCCCGCCCGACGATGTTCGCTTCCGCCAGCGGGGTGTTGTAGCAGCGGGCGAGGCCGAAACGGCGCTGGAGGCCGGCTGTCGTGCCGAACACCCCTCCCTTGCCCTCGACGTTGGCGAGGACAGCTTCGCGGGCGTCAGCGACGTCCTCGCCGAAGACCCGGACGCGCTCGTCGAGCTCCATCACCTCCGCCAGGGTCCGCCGTATCGCCTCGCCGAGGGCGACCACCTCCACGCCGGGAGCCTCCTGCGGCTCGACCTGGTCGTCGGGGTCGACCTCGGGGATCATCACCACGTTGTCGGTGACCCGGGCCGGGTCGGGACGGCGCGCGGCGAGCGCCGCCCGGGAGGCCTCCGCGACACAGCGCCTCGCGTCCTGCCGGATCTCGGCGACGCCCTCCTCGTCGAGCACCCCGCCGGCGAGCAGCGCCTGCTCGAGCTGGAGGATCGGGTCCTCGGCGGCCTCCTCGGCCAGCTCCTCGACCGAGCGGTACTTGCTCTGGGTGTCGGCCGAGGAGTGCGAGTAGGGACGGGTGACCTGGGCGTGCACCAGGGCAGGTCCGGTCCCGGCCCGGATGTGGGCGACGATGTCGTGGGCCCGGGCCCGGACCTCGAAGTAGTCCCGACCATCGATGGCGTGGACCGCGAGGCCCCGGAAACCGGCGACCAGCTCGGAGATCGGCGCCGGCGACTGCTCGTCGGAGGGCACCGAGATCGCGTAGCCGTTGTCGGCGACGACGAACAGCACCGGCAGGTGGAGGGTGCAGGCGGTGTTGAGGCTCTCCCAGAACTCCCCCTCGGAGGTCGCTCCCTCCCCGAGCGAGACGTAGGTGAGCTCGTCACCCGCAGCGGAGCAGCCGGGGAGGTCCCGTCGGGCGATGTAGCGGGAGGCCTCGGCGCAACCGACCGCGGGCAGGCACTGGCTGCCCGTGGGGCTCGACTGGGTGACGACGTTGAGCCAGCGGTAGCCCCAGTGGCAGGGCATCTGACGGCCACCGGACGCCGGGTCGTCGGCGGAACCGACGGCTTGCAGCAGGATCTGGGTGGGGGTGACCCCGAGGCCGAGCATGAGAGCCCGGTCCCGGTAGTAGGGGAAGAACCAGTCCGATCCGGGTCGCAGCTCCCGGGCCAGGCCGAGCAGCAACGCCTCGTGACCGGCGCCGGAGATCTGGAAGAACACCCGGCTCTGCTTCTGCAGGGCGATCTCCCGGTCGTCGAGCAGGCGGGAGACCACGGCGGAGCGGAAGTCCTCGACCACCTCGGCGACGGGGACGTCGCGCAAGATGGTCGGGGCTGGGGTCTTGGTGCGGGATGCCATACCTGTCCCGGATGCTAGGACGGCCCAGCCGTCGAGGGCACGACCCCACGACGTCGGAGTTTCCGACGTCGGAGGTTTCAGCGGGGTTGGATCACCATGAGGAAGAAGGCGACGGTGAAAGCGACGTCGCTCCCGAGCCCCGCCCAGCCGAGACGCCGCCCGGCGCCCGGGTCGGGAGCGGACCCCTCCGCCGCAGCGGTCCGCAGCGACCGTTCCGCCGGGCGCACCACCCCGAGCAGCAGGGTCGCGGCTACCAGCCACACGGCCGCAGCGAGCATCGACCACAGCTGCACCACGCCCCGGCCGTGGGGCGCGACGCCGAGCGCGCCGGCGCCGAGGAACGGCACCGCCAGGACCAGCCACTCGAGCCTGGAGGCAGACGCGAAGTACCGGCGGACCTCCTCCTCGCTCCCCCCGCCGGCGGCGATGAAGCCGTAGACCCCGCTGAAGGCGACCGAACCGAAACCGACCACCGCGCAGGTCACGTGGAGGCCGACCAGTACCCAGAAGACGGTCTCGGCCGGCACGGGCCCGAATGATGCTCCGCGCGCCGCCGATCTCCAAGCCGCGCGGGAGTCGGACAGAATCGGTGGTCCCGGACCCGCCGTTTGGATCGGCGCCGACGCTGGTAGGAGAGCGATCGTCATGCCACTGCAGGGAACCTTCGACGTGCTCGACTTCACCGAGGTGCTCCAGCTGATGTCCTCCCATCAGCTGACCGGGCGGCTCCACGTGCGGAGCCGGGCCTACGGCGCCTACCTGTTCGTCGAGGACGGTCTGCTGGTCGGCGCCGACCAGTCGGAGCACCAGCCGGCGGCGACCGCCGGTGACGTGCGGGGGCGTCTGGAGGAGGTCTGCTTCGAGATGCTCGAAGCGGAGCGGGGCAGCTTCGAGTTCCACCCCGGCAAGCCGAGCAGTCTGCCGGTCGGCGAGCGCTTCAAGGCCGACGAGGTGCTCGCCCAGGCCCGCAGGAGGCTGGAGGAGTGGCACCAGCTCCAGGAGGTGATCCCCTCCCTCGACCTCCAGCCCCGCATGGTGCTCGACCTGGCACGGACCGAGGTCACCCTCGACCGGGAGCGCTGGCGGATGCTCACCGCCGTCGACGGGCGGCGCAACCTTCGGGCGATCGGGCGGGTGCTCAACCTGTCCGACTTCGACGTGTGCCGGGTGATGGCCACCCTCGTCGCCGACGAGATCGTGGCGCTCGACGGGATCGGCTCCCTGCCGGCGTCGACCCGCGACGCCATGCCGGTCGTGCCCGCGCCCGGCGCCGACCGGTCGGCGACCGGTACCGAGCCCACCCAGACCTTTGTGATCACCCGCTCCGAGACTGCCGACCCCGACAGCGACGGATGGGAACCGTCGTCGGAGGCAGCTCCCCTCGCCGAGCCGGCCCCGGGACTGGCGGAACCCGAACCGGCCGGTGACGAAACGACGGGGTCGTCCCCGCTGGACACCGGCGACGACGCCACCGTGGCGCTGCCGGTCGTCGAGATCACCACCGACCCCGGGATCGGGGTGCCCCCGATCGAGGGTCCCGACGACCCGCCCGACGACACGACCGGGCAGAGCCCGGCGCTCGACGCCGGGGACCTGGGGGTGCCCGGGGACAGCCCGGCCGGCCGGCGGGGTCGACGGGTCATCCGGATCCACTCCAAGGGCGGCTCGTAGCCGACCGGCGGGCCACCCCGGGGGGTCGGGGGCACCCTGTCCCGGCCGACCGGCGCCCGGCCGATCCGGGGCGCGGCCGCTCAGGTCAGGTCAGGCGAGTAGCTTC
>JAKABK010000216.1 GCA_021796905.1 Actinomycetes bacterium | reverse complement strand
GTTGTACACCACGTCGAGGATCACCTCGATGCCCGCGGCGTGCAGCGCCCGGACCATCGCCTTGAACTCGTTGACCACCCGGTGCCCGGGTCGGGACGCGTAGGCGTTGTGGGGGGCGAGGAAGGCGATCGAGTTGTACCCCCAGTAGTTGCGCAACCCGAGCGAGACCAGCCGGTCGTCGTGGACGAAGTGGTGGATCGGCATCAGCTCGACGGCGGTGACACCGAGGCGGCCGAAGTGCTCGAGGATCGCGGGGTGGGCGACGCCGGCGTAGGTCCCGCGCAGCTCCGGGGGGACCTCCGGGTGGCGCCAGGTGAGGCCCTTCACGTGGGTCTCGTAGATGACCGTGTCGGCCCAGCGGGTCCGGGGGGGCCGGTCGCCGCCCCAGTCGAAGGCCGGGTCGACGACGATCCCCTTCGGCATGGAGGGGGCGGAGTCGGTCGGGTCGGGGACCAGGTCGTCGGCGCCGAGGGAGTAGGGGAACACCGCCTGTCCCCAGCTGACCTCCCCGTCGACCGCCTTCGCGTAGGGGTCGAGCAGCAGCTTGGCGGGGTTGCAGCGCAGCCCGTCGCCGGGTCGGTAGGCGCCGTGCACCCGGTAGCCGTAACGGGTGCCGGGCTCGACACCCTCGAGGTGGCCGTGCCAGCAGTAGGCGTCGACCTCCGGGAGCCGGTAGCGGTCCTCCCCGCCGGCGTCGTCGAACAAGCAGAGCTCCACCGCCTCGGCGACCTGGGAGTAGATGCAGAAGTTGGTGCCGATGCCGTCCCAGTTGGCTCCGAGGGGAAAGGCCTCGCCAGGTGACATGCGATGCGACATGGGGGGCAAAGCTACTCAGGGCGGGGCGGGTCCCGGACCGGAGGGCTGGAAGGGGGCGTCAACCCCACCAGAAGGCGGCTGCGACCATGGCGTACAAGCCGACCAGCGCGACCCCCTCGACCCAGGTGTACTCGCCGTCGTAGACGACCACCACCATCACCAGGGTCCCTACCGCGAGGGCGGCGACGAGCAGGGGGGGGAACACGAGGGTGAGGGGCGTCGGGCCGACGACCCCGCTCGCGAGCACCAGGACCGGGGTGAGCAGCAGGGCGATCTGCAGCGGGCTGGCGAGGGTCGTGGCCAGGGCGTAGGAGGGCTGCGCCCGGATGGCGAAGCGGACCGCGACCGCGTTCTCGACCGCGTTGGAGGCGATCGCGACGATGACGAGCCCGGTGAACGCCGGGCTGATCCCCAGCGCCCTGGTCGCCGGCTCGAGCGCCCCGACGAACCAGTCCGACACCGCCGCCGCTCCCGCCCCGGCGGCGACCAGAGCCCCGAGCGCCGCGGCCAGCGGCACCCGGCCGGTTGGCGGCGCGTGGGCTGCTGTCGCCTGGTGGTCCACGCCGCGGCGCAACAGGTAGATCACGCAAGCCGCGTACAACCCCAGCAGGACGACCGCGTCGATGTCCGAGAGGGCCCGGCCGTGGCGGGCCGCGGGCGTGTCGAGGTGATGGGCGAGGGTCGGGACCAGCAGGGCGCCGACGGCCACCAGCAGCAACGACCCGTACAGCCGGGGCTCCTCGGGGTCGAAGCGTTGCGTACCGTGCCTGAGCCCGCCGACGACGAAGGCCAGGCCGGCCACGAGCAGCAGGTTGCCGAGGACCGAGCCGACCAGGGCTGCCTGCACGACTTCGACCAGTCCCCGGCGCAGCGCGAAGATCCCGACCAGCAGCTCCGGCAGGTTGCCGACGGTGGACTGGAGCAGGCCGGTGCCACCGGGGCCGACCCGTTCGCTGATCGCCTCGAGCGCCTCGCCGATGACCGCGGCCAGGGCGGCGAGGGCCAGGGCGGAGATCGCGAAGCGGGCCGCGGCCGGCGCTGCGGTCGCCTCGCCCAGCGCCGCTCCTGCGACGAGCAGCGCTGCGACCAGCAGGCTGTTGCGCAGCGTCGGGGCGGGTGCCGGCGCCATGAGCGCCGGACGCTACCAATCCGTCGACCCCCGCCGGCAGCCCGCCCCCGGCGGGTGGCAGGAGGCGGGGGCGGGCCGGGCAGAGGTGCCCGCCGGCTGGGCCGGCGGACCGGGTGTCGGGAGGGCGACCCGACCCCTCGATCATCGCGCCCGAAGCTTGGAGGAACCTGTGGCGAACCTGGGAGCTCCCGAAGATAACGGGCAGGCAGGTGGGCTGGAGGCGGCGCCCGGGATCGAACCGGGGTAGAGGGATTTGCAGTCCCTTGCCTGAACCACTCGGCCACGCCGCCAGGCGCTCGGTGGGCGAGACTAGCCCGGCGGCCAGCCGATGGCGATCTGGGATACTGACGGCATGGCCCGAGGCGCTCGCAGGCACCAGCAGCAGGACGAGGTGGAGCCGGTCGTGAGGCCGCCAGCCAAGGGGAGCGCGGCCAGGGGGCGGATCGAGGCGCCGCCCGAGCCCGACGACAAGGACGCCAAGCGGACCGTCCGCCAGCGGGTCGGCGAGCGGGCGATGAGGATCGGTTTCCTCCGCCGCCGCTACGTCAAACGCCTGATCCGCTACATCGACAAGTCGAAGAAGAAGGGGCGGCGCCTGCCGCCTGAGATGATGGACCTCTCCCGCTTCCTGGCCCAGGTCCCTAGGGAGCAGCGCGCCGAGAAACTGGAGGAGGCGATCATCGCCCAGCAGCAGGGCGACGATTCGTTCAACCGGGACCTGCGCCGGGCTGCGGCCAACCAGCAGCGCCGCAGCGGGAAGGGTGCCGGCGGGTACCGCCCGGGAGCCCCGCCCCGCTCAATGCAGCCCGGTCCCCGCCCCTCCAAGCGCCCGCGCTGAGCCCCCGAGGGGTCCCGTAGGATCTGGCGGTGCGCGCCATCCTCGGCATCAACTGCTTCAGCCACGACGCCTCGGCTGCCCTGCTCGTCGACGGGGAGCTGGTCGGCTTCGCCGAAGAGGAGCGCTTCGACCGGGAGGTGCACACCAAGCGCTTCCCGCACCAGGCGATCGCGTCGGTGCTGCGCCTCGGGGGTATCGAGATCTCCGAGGTCGAGCTGGTCGCCTTCGCCCACCGGCCGGGGGTCGACTTCCGCCGGGGTGCCGCCGACGCGATCGCCCGCCGGGCACCGAAACGGCTCGCCGTGCAGGCCTATGTCGACGCCCGCCTCGCAGCCAAGGAGCGCCAACTGCGCCGCACCTGGGGGTACCGGGGCCCGGTGCTCTACGTCGGCCACCACCTCGCCCACGCAGCGTCGAGCTTCTTCGCCGGACCCTTCGAGGAGGCGGCGGTGCTCACCCTCGACCGGGGCGGCGACTTCTTGTCGACCACCACCAACATCGGACGCGGAGGCCACCTCGAGGTCTGCAAGGAGCTGCGAAACCCTGACTCCCTCGGGGAGGTCTACACCGCAGTTACCCGTTACCTGGGGTTCTCCCCCAACGACGAGGGCAAGGTCATGGGGCTCGCCCCGTACGGGACCGCCAAGTACGTCGAGGAGATGCGGGACCTGGTCGGGCTCGAAGCGGACGGGACGTTCTCGGTGGACTTCTCCTGGTTCGGCTACCAGGTCGAGGGCCCGCCGATGTCGGAGCGGTTCGTGGCCCGCTACGGTCCGGCGCGCGAACCGGAGTCGGAGATCACCGAGCGCGACAAGGACCTGGCCTTCGCCCTCCAGGAGCTCACCGAGGAGGCGGCCCTGCACGTTGCCCGGCACCTGCGGGCAACGTCGGGTTGCAGCCGGTTGTGCCTGGCTGGCGGACTGGCCCTCAACTCGGTGATGAACACCCGGCTCCTCCAGGAGGCCGGCTTCGACGAGGTGTTCATCCAGCCGGCCGCCGGTGACGCCGGCAACGCCATCGGGGCCGCCCTGTGGACCTGGCACGAGCACCTGGGACAGCCGCGCAGCTGGCGTATGGACCACGCCTTCTGGGGGGAGTCCTGGAGCGACTCCGACTGCGAGACGGCGCTGCGCCGGGCAGGGGTCGCCTACCGGAGGGTGGAGGACCCGGCCGGGGCCGCCGCCGCCCGCCTGGCCGAGGGGAAGGTGGTCGGGTGGTTCCAGGGGCGCGCCGAGGCCGGGCCCCGGGCTCTCGGGGCGCGCTCGATCCTCGCCGACCCCCGCCGGGCGGAGATGCGCGACGTGGTCAACGAACGGGTGAAGCGCCGGGAGTGGTTCCGGCCGTTCGCCCCGAGCGTGCTGCACGAGGCCGGGGCCGACTACTTCGAGCGTTACACCCCCAGCCCGTTCATGCTGCTCGTCCTGCCGATCAAGGAGGACAAGCGCTCGGTGGTCCCGGCGGTCTCGCACGTCGACGGCACCGGGCGGGTCCAGAGCGTCACCCGGGAGTCGAACCCGGCCTTCTACCGGGTCATCGAGGCTTTCGGGGAGCTGACCGGGGTACCGGTGGTGCTCAACACCAGCTTCAACCTGCGGGGCGAGCCGATGGTGCACCGGCCGGGGGAGGCGGTCGCCGACTTCCGTCGTTCGGCGATGGACTCGCTGGTGCTCGGCTCGCTGGTCGCCGACAAGCCCTAGCCGGGAACGCTCGGCCGAACAGGGGCCCCCAGGGCGCCGGTCGCGGGTCGGGGTCGGG
>JAKABK010000215.1 GCA_021796905.1 Actinomycetes bacterium | reverse complement strand
GGGCGAGGTCGACTACGCCCCGGGCGAGCCCAAGGGGACCCCGTGGCACCCCCACCGCGGGTTCGAGACGGTCACCTACATGATCGACGGGATCTTCGACCACCAGGACTCGAACGGGGGCGGGGGCAGGATCACCGACGGCGACACCCAGTGGATGACCGCCGGCGCCGGCATCCTCCACATCGAGGCGCCCCCCGAGGCGCTGGTCGTGAGCGGAGGGCTGTTCCACGGCATCCAGCTATGGGTCAACCTTCCCCGCTCCGACAAGTGGAACCCTCCCCGCTACCAGGACATCCGGGGAGCAGAGGCGGCGCTGCTGTCGAGCAGCGACGGGGGGGCGCTGGTCCGGGTCATAGCCGGTGAGGTGGACGGGCACCGCGGTCCCGGCTCCACCCACACCCCGATCAGCCTGCTGCACGCCACCGTGAGCCCCGGTGCCCACCTCGCCCTGCCCTGGCCCACCGGCTACAACGCGCTCGCCTACCTGCTGGCCGGCAAGGGCCGAGCCGGCACCGAGCAGCGGCCGGTGGGCACCGGCCAGCTGGTCGTCTTCGGCGCCGGCGGGTCCCTGGTGGTATCGGCCGACGACACCCAGGACAGCCGGCACCCGGCGCTCGAGGTGCTGCTCCTCGGCGGCCGCCCGATCCGGGAGCCGGTGGTGCACTACGGCCCGTTCGTGATGAACACCCGCGAGGAGATCGTGCAGGCGATGGAGGACTTCCAGGCGGGGCGCCTGGGGCGGGTCCCCGCCGAGGCCCTCCCCCACCGCCACCCCGGCGACGCCGACCTCGGCGGTGGCCGCTGACGCGCCAGCGGCCACCCAGCCCGCCAGCACCAGAACAACCCGTAGGACTTTCGCACCGATGAGCCCGTCCTAGCGCCATCTCCGAGGGTGGTCACCGGCAGGGCCCGGCGCACGACGGCGGGCGCGGCTCGTGGCGGGGGTCCCCATCGGGACTCGAGCCGGTGCCCACCCCACCCCGGGGAGGTGGCGGCCGGCTCCCACGACCGGCTGGCCGGGCCCCCCGGGTTCCGGCCGGACCAGCCCCCGAGCGCGGGCAGCGTGGCCAGGTGCTGTAGACTCCGGCCGTAGGAGCCGAGGGCATGGGGAGGGACCGATGGGAAGCGGCGCCGGGGCTGCGGTGGCGTCGACCACCGCCGGTCTGCTGCGCTACTGGGCGGCGGTCAGCCCCGGGCACACAGCTCTGCGCCGAGACGCCGACCAGCTCGACTACGCCGGGCTCGACGCCCGCTCCAACCAGGTCGCCCAGGCCCTGCTCGCCTCGGGGGTCGGCCCCGGGGACCGGGTCGCCTACCTCGACAAGAACAGCCTCGAGCAGGTCGAGCTGTACTTCGGGGCCGTGAAGGTCGGGGCGGTCCCGACCCCGATCAACTACCGGCTCGCCCCACCCGAGATCGCCTACATCGTCGCCGACGCCGGCGCCAAGGTTCTCGCCGTCGGCTCCGAGCTGCTGCCGCCCGTCGAGGCGGTGGAGGACGACCTCGCCGTCGCGACGCTGCTCGTGATCGGCAACGAGGTCGCCGGCGGCCGCCATACCTACGCCGGGTGGCGCGACGCCTTTCCCCCAGACGACCCGCAGCTGCCGATCGAAGCGTCCGACGTCGCCTACCAGATGTACTCCTCGGGGACCACCGGCCGACCGAAGGGAGTGCTGCTCACCCACGCCAACCTCGTCGCCGAGATCGCCGCGGTCAGCGACATCGGGCGGTTCGGGCCGGGGGCGGTGAGCCTCGTAGCGATGCCGTTGTTCCACATCGGCGGTGGCGGCTACCTGCTCGGAGGCCTCGCCCATGGTGCCACCAACGTGCTCGTGCGCGACATCGTGCCCGCAGACCTGGTCGAGACCTTCGAAGCCGAGCGGGTAACACACTGCTTCGTCGTACCGGCGGTCATCCAGGCGATGCTGGGGGTGCCCGGTGTCGCCGACCGGGACTTCTCCAGCCTCCAGCGTCTCGTCTACGGGGCGTCACCGATCTCCGAGCGGGTCCTCGCCGACGCGCTGCGCACCTTCGGGGCGCCTTTGGTGCAGGTCTACGGACTGACCGAGACCACCGGCGCGGTGGTGTACCTGCCCCCCGAGGACCACGACCCCGACGGCCCCCGCAAGCACCGTCTCCGCTCCGCCGGCCTACCCGTGGCGGGCGTCGAGCTGAGGGTGGTCGACCCGACGACAGGCGTCGGGCTCCCCACCGGCGAGGTCGGCGAGGTGTGGGTCCGGGCTCCGATGGTCATGCAGGGCTACTGGCACCTCCCCGACGCCACCTCGGAGGCGATCGCGGAGGGCGGATGGCTGCGTACCGGAGACCTCGGGCACCTCGACGCCGACGGCTACCTCTACCTCTACGACAGGTTGAAGGACATGATCGTCTCCGGCGGGGAGAACATCTATCCCGCAGAGGTGGAGAACGTCTTGATGTCGCACCCGGCGGTGGCCGACGCTGCGGTGATCGGAGTCCCCGACGAGCGCTGGGGGGAGCGCCCGCTGGCGATCCTGGTCCGCCGACCCAGCGGTGACCCCGGAGCGGGCGGGCCCGGAGCCGGCGACGACGAGCTGCTTGCATGGTGCCGGGCACGGCTCGCCGGCTTCAAGTGCCCCGATCGGCTCGTCTGGGTCGACGCCCTGCCCCGCAACCCGAGCGGGAAGGTGCTGCGCACCCATCTGCGCACCCCTTACTGGCAGGGCCGCGCCCGCCGGGTCGGCTGAACGCTCGCAGGAGCCGACCCGGCGCCGGCGGCGGGACAGGAGCCGTCCCGGGGCCCGGGTTGGTCAGCTCGGCCTCGCCGGGGCACACTAGGGGCACCCATATCGACCACCCGTCCACCGGAAAGGTGCTCGTTGGCTCCCACCACGACGATCGACACCCTAGAAGCCCGAGCCCTCGAGCTGGCCGCCGCCGGCACCGAGCCGGCCGAAGCGGCGACGACCCTCGCGCGAGCCGCCGGCGGCGACCGAGCCTCGCTCGAGGAGGCGCGCAACCGGGTCGCCCGGCGCATGCACGGCAACTCGGCCGACTTCTCCGCCGGCGCAGCCCTGGCGCTGCTCAACAAGGCGCTGGTCAGCTTCGGATGGGTCGACCCCTACAACTGGAAGCAGCGCCTCGGCAACCGGCTCCGCAAGCCGTAGAACCCAACGCTGCGCCGGGTGCCGCCGACGGCGGGACCGGGGAGCGACAGAGCCGACCGCGGGTCCGGGCGGGCCGGAGCACCGCCACCGGGGCGGGTCGGGGTCACGAGGCCCGGGCCGACGGCGACAGGCGCGACCCCTCGAAGACCTCCAGGCGGATCCCCCGGGCGGCGATGTCGCGCAGGAACGCCCCCGCCTCCCGGGCCGCCTCGGCCAGCCCGGCCGCCCCGGAGCGTCCGATACGTCCCGAACCGGCCCAGACCGCGGCGACGCCGGCGACGGTCCCGGCGACGAGCGCCGGGCGCCCGACGCTGCCGAGCACCACCACCTCGGCCGCACCCGCCTTGAAGCCGCGCACCTCCACCCGGGTCGCCCCGACGGTGCCCTCGAGGTGGGGTGGGCGCAACATCGGGAGGGCCGCCGTGAGGCGGTCACGGCGGGTCGCGGCCCTCCGGGCGCTCACCGTCCGGGCCCCGGGGAAGGCCGGCGCGAGGAGCATCGGATCGACGAGCCGGGCCCGGTAGCAGTCGGCCCCACCGACAGGGTCGGGGAACCAGACCAGTTCCCGGCCGGAGCCCCCGGCCCGCCGGCGCCACCCGCCGGCATACCACTCGGTGGCGATCGCCGACAGGGAGGCGTGGTGGCGGCGGGCGCACGCCGGGCCGCCGGTCCCGAAGCTCGCCACGTGGACCTCGCGGACCGAGTCGAGTCCAGCTGCCCCGCAACGGGCGAGCAGGCACGACAACCCTGGCGCCATCGTCGCTCCCACCACCACCGAACGGCCGGCCGCTCGGGCGGTCAGGTCCAGATCGAGGAGCTGACGGACCTGCTGGGGGTCGTCGACAGCGGCGACCACGTGGGCTCCGGCTGCAAGGGCGGAGGAGGCCGCATCGGCCGCGCCGTCGGGGCGGGCCACGATCAAGACATCGGTGCCGGCCGGCACCCTGGGTCTCCGCCCCGGCCGCAGGACCACACGATCGTCGAATCCCTCGGCGCGCCGCACGGCGCGCGGGTCCCTGGCGAACACGACGAGCGACTCGACCTCGGGGTAGGTCATCAGCTGCCGGGCCGCCCGCACCCCGACCGCGCCGAGCCCGACCAACGCAGCCCTCACCGGGGTCGAAGCGGTAGCCGGCTCACTCGAGCTCGTCGACGGGCAGCTCCCGCCAGCCGCCACGCCGGGGCGGGGTTCCCCCAGTTCCCCTCAACCTGACGATCAGCGCAGCGACTCCCGCCGCGAACAACGCCACCAGCGCCCGGCGAAGCGTCTGGACCACACCAGGAGCGTAGGCGCCCGGGGTCGACTAGCGCGACCATCCCGCCCGCCCGAGGGCGCCTGCTCCGCGTCGGGGTCGGGCCGGGTCTCCCCGATCTCCGATCTACCGCTCAGGTCGTGCAG
>JAKABK010000214.1 GCA_021796905.1 Actinomycetes bacterium | reverse complement strand
TCATCGACTTCGGCATCGGCCCGCTCAACGCCATCTACCAGGCGCACTTCAACCGCTACATCCACCACCGTCACATCGCCGACACCTCGGCGTCGCGGGTGTGGTGCTTCCTCGGCGACGGTGAGTGCGACGAGCCGGAGACGCTCGGCGCCTTGTCGCTCGCCGGCCGGGAGCAGCTCGACAACCTCACCTTCGTGGTCAACTGCAACCTGCAACGCCTCGACGGGCCGGTGCGGGGCAACGGCAAGATCATCCAGGAGCTCGAGGCCACCTTCCGGGGGGCGGGCTGGAACGTGATCAAGGTGATCTGGGGGTCCCGCTGGGACGAGCTGCTCGCCCGGGACGTCGACGGGGTCCTGCTCAACCAGATGAACACCACCGTCGACGGCACCTTCCAGAAGCTCGCCGTCGAGGACGGCGCCTACATCCGGGAGCACTTCTTCGGTCCCGACCCCCGCCTGCGCCGTCTCGTCGAGCACCTCTCCGACGACGAGCTGCGCACCCTGCCCCGCGGTGGGCACGACTACCGGAAGCTCTACGCCGCCTACAAAGCGGCGACCGAGACCACCGGTCAGCCGACGGTGATCCTCGCGAAGACCGTCAAGGGCTGGACCCTCGGACCGGAGATCGAGGCCCGCAACTCGACCCACCAGATCAAGAAGATGACCGCCGCCCAACTGAAGCTGCTGCGAGACCGGCTGTACCTCAACGACGAGATCCCCGACGCCGCCTTGGAGGCCGGGGAGCCGCCGTTCTACCGTCCGGCGCCCGACAGCGTCGAGCACCGCTACATGATGGAGCGGCGAGCCGCGCTCGGGGGGCCGCTGCCCGAGCGGGTCGTCCGCCCCAAGCCGCTGCCGGCGCCGGCGAACAAGACCTTCGCCGAGTTCGCCGAGGGGTCCTCGGGGCGGGCGGTGTCGACGACGATGGCTTTCGCGGTGATGCTCCGCAACATCCTGCGCGACAAGGGGTTCGGCTCGCGGGTGGTGCCGATCATCCCCGACGAGGCCCGCACCTTCGGGCTCGACGCGCTGTTCAAGGAGGTCAGGATCTACGCCCCCTCCGGGCAGCTGTACGAACCGGTCGACTCGAAGCTGATGCTCTCCTACGCCGAGGCCAGCGACGGCCAGATCCTCGAGGAGGGCATCTCCGAAGCCGGCGGGATGGCCGACTTCACCGCTGCCGGCACGGCCTACGCCACGCTCGGCCAGCCGATGATCCCGTTCTTCATCTTCTACTCGATGTTCGGTTTCCAGCGCGTCGGTGACCTGATCTGGGCGTTCGCCGACATGCGCGGCCGGGGCTTCATGCTCGGCGCCACCGCCGGGCGCACCACCCTGCTCGGCGAGGGGCTCCAGCACGACGACGGGCACTCCCTCCTGCTCGCGTCGGTGGTGCCCAACTGCCAGGCATACGATCCGGCGTTCGCCTACGAGACCGCCGCGATCGTCGAGGCCGGCATCGCCCGGATGTACGGCGACACCCCCGAGGACGTCTTCTACTACCTGACCCTCTACAACGAGAACTACCCGATGCCCGCCAAACCCGACGGGGTCGACGAGGGCATCCTGCGGGGCCTGTACCGCTACGCACCCGGTCCCGAGGGGCCGTCACGGCGGGCGAGGATCCTCTTCTCGGGCACCGCGTGGCGGGCAGCCGAAGAGGCCGCCGCTCTGCTCGCCGAACGCCACGACGTCTCCGCCGAGCTGTGGTCGGCGACCTCCTACAAGGCGCTCCGTGAGGACGCTTTGTCGGTGGAGCGCTGGAACCGGCTCCACCCCCACCTCCAGCCCCGGGTGCCCTACGTGACCGAAGCCCTCCGCGACGGTCCGGCCGCCGAAGCCCCCGTGGTGGCGGTCACCGACTTCATGAAGATCGTCCCCGAGCAGATCGCCCGCTGGGTGCCGGGACCGTTCAGCCCGCTCGGCACCGACGGTTTCGGTCGCAGCGACGACCGCGAGATGCTCCGACGTCATTTCGAGACCGACGCCGCCCACGTCGTCGTCGCGGTCCTCGACGGCCTCCGCCACGCCGGCGAGGCCAAGTCCGAGGAGGTCGAGGCCGCGATCGCGGCCTACGGCATCGACGCCGAGAGCCCCGACCCGCGGGTCGCCTGAGCCTGGACGGCTGTCACGAAACCACCCAGGGACTCCCCGAGTCGTCCGCCGATGCCCGGCTGCGGCCTAGCTGGGCCTAGCTGGGTGCCCCTCCCCAGGGTTGCGCCGGGGCAATGACCGGCGCAGCTGTGCGCGCTGCTTCGTGGACGGCGAGGGCTACGTGGTGGTCCTGGCAGGCGTCAGCGAGCGGGTACGGGGCGGGTCCCTCGTCGGCCGCCCAGGCGGCGTTGGCACGCAGCATGGTGCCGATGGCGATCTCCTCGTCCATCAGCCGCAACCCGAGCAGCGGGTTGCGCCATACGACCTCGCCGTTCCACGACAGCTGCTCGGTGTCGTAGCCGTCCAGGTTGAGGTCGTAGCCGAGCTGGGAGCGCTCGATGGTCGAGGCCACGATGGAGCGGGCAGCGGCCAAGCGGAGCACGGTGTCGTTCTGGATCTCACCGTGGCTGCCCCGGATGATGATGCGCCGGGCGCGCAGCTGGTTGTGCCACTGGTTGTCGGTGAAGTCGTAGAGCCCCGAGCGGCCGTCGCCGAAGTCGATGAGCCCGAGGAGCGTGCCGGTGGTCTTGACCGTGGGGTCGTCGGTCCAGCCGTCGCGGTGCAAGGGATCGACCATCGGCGCCTCGTAGCGGACGGCCTGCACTCGCACCGGCCCGGAGCCGGTGCCGAGCAGGCCGAGGAACCCGCGCATGATCGACACTGCGTGATAGTCGTGCGTGGACGACACGTGCACGGAGCTGCACTCGCCGATCGCACCTCGGCGTACCAGCTCGAGGCGGGTCGCGTGTCCGGGCAGCAGCAGGTACTGCTCGGCCACCTGCACCAGGCCGGATCCGCCGACTTCGCTCCACAGCCGGCGCATGCCGTCGAGATCGGCGGCGGGCGGCGTCTCGCTCAGTACGTGGGTGCGGGAAGCGACGAGCGCGGCGACGATCTCCGGGTTGGCGGAGCGGGGGACGCTCGTGATCACCAAGCCCGGGTGCTGTTTGGAGACCATCTCGTCGACCGACAGGTAGGTCGGGACCGACCATCGCTCGGCCACCTCTTCAGCCACCTCGGGGCGCCGGACAACGCCGGCGACGAGTGTGAGCTCGTCGGGGAGCAGCCGAGCGAGGCGCACGAAGAACTCTGACCGCCAGCCCGAGCCGACGATGGCGAAGGTGGTCGGCGAGCCCATGGCTGGTTCCTCCTCGGGGATGGGTAGGCCCTGGAAGCTACCGGGTAGCTCCAGGCGCCGGAAGGGCTTCGTTGTCTGTCGGGCAGCTCGACGCGCCGCCGATGACATCGACGGACCGGGCCGGCCACCCACCGAGGATCGCGGACCCGTCGCTCGGGTCCCGGCCGCGCAGGTCACGCACCCTTGCCATCAGCTTCCCGGCGTCCGCCAGCAGGTCGTCGTGAGCAGCGGTCAGGACGAGCCCGGGGACGACCCGAGCGGGGTCGGGCCGGCGCGGCGATCACGACCCGACCGTGGCGGCCACCACCGGATCGCGCGTGGTGACCGGCACCCGACGCTCTCGAGCGCCGGGCACGGCGGCGAAGCGGATCCCACCCCCTGCAGGTTCCCGCCGATCACGCTCCACCCGATCAGCCCACCGTCGCACCCCCGGGTCGTGCTCCCGGCTCTCCTCGGCTGCCCGTCGGAGCGGTCATTAGGATCACGACGTGCTCCACCTCGCGCAGGACCAAGAGGCCGACCGGCTCCTCTCCGAGGATCCACTGGCGCTGCTGATCGGCCTGGTCCTCGACCAGCAGATCCCCCTCGAGCGGGCCTTCTCCGCACCCCGGGAGCTGAGGGAGCGTCTCGGAGGGAGCCTCGACGTGGGACAGATCGCTTCCATGGACCCCGACGAGCTGGTCGCAGCGTTCGTCGCACGACCGGCGCTCCACCGCTTCCCGGCCGCAAATGCAAGGCGGGTCCAGGAGCTGTGCAGGAGGATCGTCGACGACTTCGACGGGGACCCGGCAAAGGTCTGGGAGACCGCCCGGGACGGCGACGAGCTGCTCGGTCGGATCCGGTCCCTCCCGGGCTTCGGCGAGCAGAAAGCCCGGATCTTCGTCGGCCTGCTCGGCAAGCAGCTCGGCGTCCGGCCACCCGGGTGGCAGGACGCGGCCGGGAAGTTCGGCCGGGCAGGGACTTACATGTCGATCGCCGACATCGTCGACGAGGACTCCCTCGGCCGGGTCCGGGCGTACAAGCAGCAGATGAAAGCGGCGGCCAAGGCCTGACCGACGCCGTCGGAGCCGACGGGAGCGGCTCCGGCTGTAGCGGCGGCGGGCACGCCGCCGCGGGCTGCCCGCCGAGGCGTGGGTGCGAGCGCCCCGGTCCCGCTCCAGGCGGCACCCACAGCCCAGCGCCACGCCCTGAGCTGCTCCGGGCCGGGTCGACTGCTACCGGAGCGCCGGAGCGCCGGCGCCGCTCAACCCTGTCGGTCCATCCAGCCCAACAGGATCGCGATGGCACGCGG
>JAKABK010000213.1 GCA_021796905.1 Actinomycetes bacterium | reverse complement strand
CGACAGCCGCCTCGGCCACCACCGGGTGGGCGACGGTGCAGAGCCCGGCGGCGACCGCTAGCAGGCCCCGCGCCGGTCGGGGCAGGAGGAGCGTCGTGAGCTGTTGCAGTCGACGCCGTCTGGTGGAGCGGGCGACGGTGGAGACGAGCAGCGCTACCTCGAGGTAGGCCCCGGCGGCGACACCGGCGAGGCGCAGGAGGGCCACGGTCGCCACCACCGGGCCGCTGCGGTACCACCAGTAGGGGATCGAGGCCGGCGCGGCGAGCGGGGGGGCGGATAGGAGGGGCTCGATCCAGCCGACCGCGGCCAGACAGAGGGCGGCCGTGCCGGAGAGCACGGCGGCGGTGAGGGTCGGGTGGCGCTCAACCATGTGCGGTCAGTGCCGGCAGGGGGTTGACGAGAACGCTCGGAGCCTTGCGGCGGGTCACGGAGATCAGGTCGCATCCCGACCGGAGGGGAACCGCGGAGAGGCTGGTGGCCGCGGGGACGGCCGCGACGGCGGTGGCGGTGCGGGCCGTCCAAGCAGCGAAGACCCAGAGCTGGCCGGTGCGGGGGTCGAGGACGGCGGGTAGGGCGCCGGCGCAGGCGAAGCGGCCGAGCGCGACCAGGTCGGATGGCTCAGAGAGCCTCCATCGTCTCCCGCCTGCGACGAAGAGCCCGTCGTGGAGCGGGATCGGCTCGCAGCCGACGTCGACCGGGGGGCAGGCCTCCCTACCGGCCCGGGCGAGCAGGGCACCGCCGGGGGGGTGCCCGGTGCCGCGCGGGTGGGCGGCGCGATCGGCGCGGGCGGTTGCGGGAGGGCGGGCGGCGCGACTGGTGCGGGCGGTGGGACCGGTGCTGGGACCGGCGGTGCTGGGACCGGCGGTGCTGGGACCGGCGGCGGTCGCCGGCGCGGTGCTCGGAAGTTGCCGACCGCCTCCGAAGGCGCCGGCGGCTACGACGAGAGCGGCCAGCGTCGCGGTGACCACCAGTGCAGCGTGGGAGGGTGTGGCCCGCCGGCTACCGGGCCGGGTGCCGCTCGGAGCCCGGCCCGGCCGGGCGTGCCCGAGTCCTTGCCGTCGGGGTGGTTCGGCCGTGGGAGTGTGGTCGGGCTCGGACGGGTTCGACCCGGGGTGCCCCGCTGGGGCGAGGAGCGGTCGGGGTGTCGCCCGGGCCAGGTCCCGGGCGAGCTGGCGGGCGGTGGGCCCCGCTCCGGTCCCGGCAGCCACGGTGAGGAGCTTGCCGAGCCGACGGGGGGCGTCCGGCCCGAGCACCCCGAGGAGGGTGACGGCGAGGGTTCGTACGTCCTCGCGAGCGCCGGCGGCGGTCGCCTCCGCGGCGCGCCCGAAGCTGCAGAGGACCGGCCTGCCCTCGGAGTCGATCAGGAGATGATCGGCGCACGGCGCTCCGTGGACGATCCCGAGGTCGTGGAGGTCGGCGAGGATGGTGGCTGCTGCCGCGCCGAGACCACAGACCACCGGAGCCTCCAGGGATCCGAGGTCCTCCAGGCGGCGCTCCCCGACGTCGCGAGTCCACAGCGCCGGGCTGGTCGCTACCGGGAGCAGGCGGACGACCCCGGGGTGGGCGGCGCGGGCCAGCCACCGACGTTCCTGCTCCAAGCGGGCGGTGTCGGCCGGCGAATCGGGCTCCTTGCGAACCGCCGGCACCCCCAGGTACAGGGTGTGATGACAGTGCATAGAAAAGAACCATACACTCGGTGAGGCATCAATCTGCTGCCCAGGCACCTGCATCCTCGAGGTCCGCCGCCGGGACCGGCGCTTCGCGGATGGCTCTCCCGCATCGGGGACAATGCCAGGCGATGCGCCTGGTGATCGCAACCTGCACGGTCGAGTACTCGGGCCGGCTCTCCGCCCATCTGCCCCGCGCCAAGCGTCTCCTGCTGGTCAAGGCCGACGGGTCGGTGTCGGTCCACGCCGACGGTGGGGCCTACAAGCCGCTCAACTGGATGGCTCCACCCTGCTCGCTGCAGGTGGGGGAAGCTCGCTGGACAGTGACCAACCCCAAGGGAGAGGTCCTCACCATCGATCTGCACGAGCTGCACGGGGAGATGTCCGATGACCTCGGGCCGGATCCGGGTCTGCAGAAGGACGGCGTCGAAGCCCACCTCCAGGAGCTGCTCGCCGCCAACCCGGAGGTGATCGAGCGGGGACTGCGCCTCGTGGCCCGGGAGCACCCGACCGACATCGGTCCGGTCGACCTGCTCTGTCGGGACGTCGAGGGCCGGGCGGTGGCGGTGGAGATCAAGCGCCGGGGGGAGATCGACGGGGTGGAGCAGCTCACCCGCTACTTGCAGCGCCTGGAGCACGACGGGCGGCTCCGGCCGGTGCGGGGGATCCTCGCCGCCCAGTCGATCAAGCCCCAGGCGCGCACCCTGGCGGCCTCGAGAGGCATCTCGTGGGTCGAGGTGGACTACGACGAGCTGCGTGGCCTGGGCACCGGCCGGCTCACGCTGTTCTAACCGGGGACGGAGCCTCGCCGGTCACCCGGTGTCGGTCCAGGTGCCGAGGGTGCCGGGGGTGACCTCGGCGGGCTCCGTCCGGGGGGGCGCTGCGTCGGCCAGGCGGTCGAGGTGGGAGGAGACGGCCGTGGCCAGCGGTCGGACCAGGGTCGAGGGCAGCGGTCGGGCGGAACGCAGGCACTCCTCGATGCGGGCCTCTCGAACCCAGAGCGGGGCCGACAGCACGGTGGTCTCCGGGGCGAGCTCGGAGACTGCGCCGGCCAGCCGGGCCCGCTCCCGGGGGTCCCGGGGAGCCCGGTTGACCACCGGCGCCAGCCGCTGCGGGCTGACACCCGCCCCGGCGAGGGCGCGGAGCAAGCGAGCGAGGGAGTGCACGCCTTTGATGCCGGCCGCTCCGACTGCGAGCACCAGGTCGGCTCGGGTGGTCGCGGTGCGGGCCAGGTGGTTGCGCTCCTCGACGTCCGCCGACCCGCAGTCGGCTTCACCCTCGAGGTCTCCGGTGACGTCGGCGACGACAACCGAGAAGGCCTGCTGGAGGGAGTCGATCGCGGCGGTGGTGGCTCGGGGGCGCAGCGCGGACCAGCTCGACGGGCCACGCAGGCCGAGCAACAGCCGGTAGCCCCGGGCGGGAACTGCGAAGGTCCCGGCGCCGACCTCTGCGGGGTCCGGGGACCCCAGTCGGTGGGCGTCGACCAGTTCCTGGAGCCCGGGGCCGAGCTCGACGGCGTCGTGGAGCATCGCCTGGTCGGCCCGTAGGGCGAGGTCGGCGAGCAATACCCGACCACCGTGGCGCACGTCGACGGTCAGCCCCTGGGCGACTGCGATCGCGATCGTCGACGCCCCGGTCCCACCGGACCCGCAGACCGCAACCAGCCGTCCCCGCCACGGGGAGCTCCCCGGCTCGGAGAGGCTCGGGGGCAGCTCGTCGCCACGGCCGATCGTCCGGGCGTGCAGGGAGAGCACGTCGAGCAGCTCCTCCCTGCCGAAGTTGGGGGGGAGCAGCGCGCTGAAGCCGGTGTGCCCGGGGTCGGGGCCCGACGCCGGGTCGCGGGCAGCGTGCTGGTCCCGCACGACGAGCACGGCCGCTCCGGAGCGCAACGCCGTGTCCACCAGGTCGCGGTCCAAGCCGGGGGAGGCGCTGTCGACCAGCAGGGCGGACCAGGCCCGCCCGGAGCCGAGACGGGCCCGGACCTCGTCGGCGGAACGGCACTTGACGAACTCCGCTGGTAGCGCCCCCGAGGTGCTCCAGCGAGTGACCTCCCCGAACCAGGTGGCGCGTGCCGGCGCGAGGCCGAGCAGCACCCAACGTTCGCTCCTCACCCTGGTCGGGTCCGCGTGGGGTGGGCGCTCATCCGGGGCCCGGGCCCACACCGGAGCCGTCGGACGGCTCGGCGACGACCACGTCCAGGGAGCCGGCGTGAGCGGCGGCGACGAGGGTCTCCACCTCGCTCAGGTCGGTCACCCCGAGCACCACCACATCGGAGCCCGCACCACCGCCGCCGAGCAACCCGCCGCCCGGGGCGGTGACGCGGATCACCTCGGCGCCGCGCAGGATGAGGGCGGTGTGGGCCCCGGCTCCGGATCCGGTGGTGAGGAACACGTCGACGGGTTGGCCGGGCTCGAGGTCGGCCAGCTCGGAGCTCGGAGCCTCGACGCTGACCGGTCGCAGCCCCGGCTGCTCGCCGATCGGTGTCAGCTCGGGGCCGGCCACCAGCTGCCCGGCTCGCAGCGGCACCGCGAGGACCCGGCCGATGAGGTCGGCAGCAGCCGGGTAGGCGCTCGATGCGACGCTGGGCGGGAGGCTGAGCCGTCTGGTGGTGAGGTCCGCGGCGCTCATGCGTGCGCCGGCAGCGAGCGGCACCCTGGTGACCGCGTAGGGCTCCGGACGGCCGGGACGGGTGGTCAGCCAGGCGGCGAAGACGAGCACCACCGCCAGTGCCACCGCCAGGCCACCCGCAACCGCCCGGCTGTTGGCCCGGGCCCGGCGCGGGAGGACCCGGAGCCCGCCCCCTGGGTCCGACCCGACCCTGGCGTCCGCTGCTGTCGCGGTCACCGCCGGAAGCTACGTCAGGGGCGGTGCCGTGTCGAGGGGTCGGCTCCCCAATCGGGGACGCCGTAGTGGGTGTCCCACCCTGGGTGGCCGGCGTGGGCC
>JAKABK010000212.1 GCA_021796905.1 Actinomycetes bacterium | reverse complement strand
TCCCGCCGATCTCCGTCTCCGGTCTCGCCCCGCTCGGCTCCGCTGCAGCCCCGGCGCCGGCGACCGACGGTTTCGCCGGGAGCCTCGGGCGGGCCATCGACAGCCTCCAGGCCGTCACCACCGCGGCCGACACCGCGGCCACCTCTGCCGCCGCCGGCCAGGGCAACGTCGCCGAGGTGATGGTGAAGACCTCCGAGGCGGAGATGGAGACCCAACTGTTCACCACGATCCGGGACCGGGCGGTAAGCGCCTACAACCAGATCATCAACATGCCGGCTTGATACCGAGGTTCCGATGGCTCTCATGACCCTCGACTCCGCGCGCTTCGACGGCTACCGCAGCAAGGTCGCGACCGCCGCCGCGCAGTTCAGCGTCGGCCAGAAAGCAGTGGTGCTGATCGCCGCGGTCGGACTGCTCGTCGCCGCCGTCGCGTTCTACCGTGGCGAGTCCAAGCCCGCCTACGGGGTGCTGTTCAGCAACCTGAGCTCCAGCGACGCCGGTGCGGTCGTATCGGATCTGCAAGCCGCCCACGTCCCCTTCGAGGTCGCCGCCGGCGGCGCCACGGTGCTCGTCCCCGCCTCGAAGGTCGACATGGAACGGGTGCTCCTCGCCCAAAAAGGGCTCCCTTCGGGGGGCACCGTCGGGTTCTCCGCGCTCGACAAGACCGGTCTCACCACCTCCGACTTCGTCCAGCAGGTCGAGTACCAGCAGGCCCTCGAGGGGCAGTTGGCGTCCACGATCGAGTCGATCCAAGGGGTCCAGACCGCCAAGGTCTCGCTTGCCGTGCCCCAGCAGAGCCCCTTCGCCCTCGGGACCGGCCCGGCCCCCTCGGCGTCGATCCTCGTCGGGTTGGCTCCCGGGGCGAGCCTGTCCAGCTCCCAGGTGCAGGCGATAGTCCACCTCACCGCCTCCACCGTGTCGAACCTGAAGCCTTCGGCGGTCACCGTCGTGGACAACCACGGAGATGTGCTCACCGCCCCCGGAGCGGCGACCGACGTGTCGACCCAGCAGCAACAGACCTTCGCCTACGACCAGTCGGTCTCCTCCACCATCCAGTCGATGCTCGACCGGGTGGTCGGTGTCGGCAACTCCGAGGTGGCGGTCCACGCCACCTTGGACTTCGCGCAGGTCACCACCAACTCGCAGAGCGTCCAGACCCTACCGGGGGGTAAGGCGGTGGCGGCGCCGACCAGCCAGAGCAGCACCCAGCAGAGCTACACCGGGACCGCCAGCCCGCCGGCAGGGATCCTCGGCTCCGGCCAACCGACACTCCTCCAGAACGGCAAGGGCACCTACGTCAACCGTCAGACCCAGACCACCGACGCCGTGGGCCAGGTCGACCGCCGGGTCCAGCAGGCCCCGGGGGCGGTGCAGGCGACCACCGTCGCGGTGCTGGTCGACTCGAAGGCGGCCAAGGCGGTCACCGCCGCCCAGATCCGCAGCCTGGTTGCCGCCGCCGCCGGTCTGACGCCCGTGCAGGCCCGGGCGGTTTCGGTGGCGGTGGTGCCCTTCGCCAACACCGCCGCCGCCCAGAGCGCAGCCGCAGCCAGGGCGGCGGCCGCCGCGGCACGTGCACAGAAGCTCCGCAGGATCGCGGAGGTCGCGGCGATGCTGGTCGGCCTGGCGGTCCTGCTCGCTCTGGCGTGGCGGACCGCTCGTCGCAGGGCCCCCGGGTACGAGGAGATCCCGCTCTCCCAGTTCGAAGGGACCGTCGTGGCAGCTCCCGTCCCCGTCGAGGTGGCCCCCCCGCCGACGGCGGTGCTGCCCGTGCTCGGTGAGACCGGGCCCGAGCTCGACCGCTACATCGACCAGAACCCCGACGAGGTCGGCAAGATGCTCCGGGCCTGGGCGCATGAGCGGCGCCGTCCCTAACGGGTGACGTCGTGAGCACCACCGAGGCCGTGCCTTCCCTCTCCGACGGCGAGCCCGGCCAGCCCGACACCGCCCCCGGGGCGACCACCGGCCGGCGACCGGTGCGGCTGAGCGGCCCCCAGAAAGTGGCGGTCGTGCTCACCCAGCTCGGCGCGGAGCGCTCGGCGAAGATCCTCGCCACCCTCGACGAGGCCGACGCGATCGCACTCACGATGGAGATCGCCAACCTACCGCCCCTCGACGTGGCGACCGTCTCGGGGGTGGTCGAGGAGTTCCTCGAGCGGGCTCGGGCGGTGAGAGCAGTCGGGCAGGGCGGCGTGGAGACCGCGCGGGCGATACTCGAGCAGCGCCTCGGAGCCAAGCGGGCGGACGAGATCCTCGCCCAGATAACCAACAAGCTCGCCGTCGGTCCGCTCGCGTTCCTCGTCAACCTCGACCCCAAGCAGGTCGTGAGCTTCCTTGCCAGCGAGCACCCGCAGACGGTCGCAGTGCTCGTCGCCCACATGCCCGCCGAGGACGCCGCCCACGTCCTGGCGGGCATGCCGGAGGAGATGTGCGCAGAGGTCGCCCGTCGGATCGCCACCATGGACCGCGTCGCGCCCGATGCGGTCAGCCAGGCGGCCACGCTGCTCGAGGGGAAGCTGCGGAGCCTCAGCCGCTCGGCCACCGCCGCCACCGGCGGGATCCCGAGCCTGGTGGAGATCCTCAACCGCTCGGACCGCTCCACCGAGCGTCGGGTCCTCGAGGGTCTCGACCGGATCACCCCGGAGCTGGCCGAATCGGTTAGGGCCCGGATGTTCACCTTCGAAGACGTGGTGCGGGTCCCCGACCGCGGCCTCCAGGTCCTCGTCCGAGCCGTGGAGCTCCGGGACCTGGCGCTCGCTCTCAAGGGAGCACCCGAGGAGGTGCGGGCCCGTTTCACTGCCAACATGACCGAGCGGATGGCGGCCGACCTCGCCGAGGAGCTCGACTCGCTCGGTCCGGTCCCGTCCGCGTCGGTCGACCAGGCCCAGTCGGTCGTGGTGCGCGAGGCGAGACGGATGGCCGAGGAAGGCACGATCACCCTGCTGCGGGAGCAGGAGGAGCTGGTCCAATGACAGCTGCCGGGCGGGTCCTGGTCGGCAAGGTCGAGCTCGCCCGCCCTCGGGGGCTCGAGCGTTTCGGTCGGGCGGTCAGCGAGTCGGAGCGCCGGGCGGTGCTCGACGCCGCCCGGCAGGACGGTCGACGCGAGGGCCTGGAGCAGGCCGCGGCGGAGATCGAGGAGCAGCGACGTCGGGTGGCAGAGACCCTGGGGATCCTCGACAGGATCGCCGCGGAGCTCGACGCCGCCCGGGAGGCGGCCGCCGAGGTCGCCGGCGACGCGGTCCTCGAACTCGCGTTCGAGCTCGCCGAGACCGTCGTCGGGCGCCACGTGGAGCTGGTCGCCTGCCCCGGTGCCGACACTCTCCGCCGAGCCCTCGCCGCCGTCGCGCCCGGTGCTCGGGTGACCGCCCGCCTGGCTACCGCCGACCTGGAGGCGCTCCGCGCCGACCGGCTGCCCGAGGACCTCGACCTCGTCGATCTGGTGGCCGACCCGTCCCTCGCCAGAGGGGACTGCGTGGTCGACTGCGGCCCGAGCGTGATCGACGCGCGCCTCGCCCCAGCGCTCGAACGGGTCCGCCGGGCCCTCCGGGAGGCCCGGTGACCACCGTCGCCTGGCCGCCGGAGGTGCGCGCCGCGGCCTCCCCCGAGACCTACGGCCGGGTGGCGGGTTGCACCGGATCGGCGATCGAGGTCGAAGGGCTGCCGGCAGCGGTCGGCGACGCGGTGACGGTCCTGCGCTCGGGTGCCCCACTGGTCTGCGAAGTGGTGGCCCTGCGCCGGGAGCTCGTCGTCTGCCTACCCGTCGGAGACGGAACCGGGGTGCGCTCGGGTGACTGGGTCGGGCACCTCGGCGGACCACTCCGGGTGCCGGTCGGGCCGGGTCTGCTCGGCCGGGTCGTCGACGGCCTCGGCCGCCCGCTCCCCGGCAGTCCGCCGCTCGGGAGGGACACCGTCGAGGTGCCTCTCGGCGCGGATCCGCCCGACGCCCTCGGACGACCCCTGGTGAGCGAGCGCCTGGCTCTCGGGGTCCGGGTCGTCGACGGCCTGGTTCCGGTGGGTCGCGGCCAGCGCCTCGGGATCCTCGCAGGCTCTGGGGTCGGCAAGTCGTCGCTGCTGTCGATGGTGACCCGGTACACCGACGCCGACGTCGTGGTCCTCGCCCTGATCGGTGAGCGCGGCCGGGAGGTCGGCGAGTTCCTCGAGCGCGACCTCGGGGCGGACGGGCGCCGCAGGGCGGTCACGGTGGTCTCCACCTCGGACCAGCCGGCTCTCGTCCGTCTGCGTGCCGCTTTCCTCGCCACCCGGGTGGCGGAGTCGTTCCGAGACGACGGCGCCCACGTCTTGTTGCTCATGGACTCGCTGACCCGCTTCGCGATGGCCCAGCGGGAGGTGGGTCTGGCGGCAGGCGAACCCCCGGTCACCCGCGGCTACCCGCCGTCGGTGTTCGGGCTGCTCCCCCGGCTCCTCGAACGTGCCGGCACGTCGGCGAATGGCAGCATCACCGGCCTCTACACCGTCCTCGTCGACGGCGACGACATGAACGAGCCGGTGGCCGACGCGGCCCGCTCGATCCTCGACGGCCACGTCGTGCTCTCCAGGCGTCTCGCCGAGTCCGGGCACTTCCCCGCCGTCGACGTGTGCGCCTCGCTGTCGCGGGTCGCAGGCGCGGTCAGCTCCCCCGAGGAGCG
>JAKABK010000211.1 GCA_021796905.1 Actinomycetes bacterium | reverse complement strand
TTCGCCACGCACAGGCGAGGCGCCGCGGCGCTCCCGGGCGGTTCCAGGCTGATCGTTGGTAGCCCTGCTGTGCCCCGCAGGCCCGTACCGCGAGCTCCGAGGAGCAGAATGCCCGCTGCGCAGCCCACCCTGCTCGCCGACACCGGGAGCGTGCGCGTGACCTCCTGGTCGTTCGCCCCGGGCGCCTCGACCGGGATGCACCGCCACGTTCCCGAGTACGGACGCGCCGGGGTCGGGTGCTCCGAGAGCCCCAAGCTGCTGTCGCCCGGTCTCGGGGACGCCTGAGACCGCTCTGCAGGTTCAGCGGGAGATCACCACGGCGGCGAGCACGACCACGGCCGAGCTCGGAACGGCCATCACGGCACGGAGGATCGTTGCGAGCAGCGTCCCGCGGCGGACCGCTCGGGCGGAACCGATGTCGGCGGGAGACGACAACGCCCGGCGGCGTAGTAGGCCCATGGTCCGTTCCTGGGCCATCCCCGCCACGCTGGCGAGCACGAGCAGCCCGTTTGGAGCGACCGGGGCATCGATGCTGGCCGACCAGTGCTGCGGTGGCCAGACCATCGCGGGCCCGCCCCCGGCGGCCACCAGCAGCGAGCCGGTCCCGAGAACGGCACGGCGGCGGCCGATGGTCGCGAACAGGGCTACCCGAGCCGGACCCGTCGAGAACCTTCCGCGCCGAGGCCGAGACGACTCTCAGGCACACGAGGCTCCCGACCCAGACCGAGGTGGCGATGAGCTGCAATGCGACGAGCGGAGAATCAGTCTCAGTCACCTCCATCGCCGCCTGCGCACGGCCGGCGGTACCGGAGCAGCCTCGATCCGGCTGGGGCCGCGGGTCCGCCGTCGCACCGCTTCTCGGAGTGGCGCCGCCGAGCGACCACCGGGGACGTTCCGCGGGACCCGGGACCGGCGTTGGTGCCCGAAGCTGCGTGACGACAACCCGGCGCGGACGCCGGGGTGACCGTTGCGCCCACGATGTCGACCCTTACGCCATGACGTCCACGGTCCGCCTCGGCTCAGCCCCCGGGGAGCCCCCGTCACAGATCGGGGATCTCGTGGGCTAGGCGTTCCAGTTCCTCGCGGTGCAGCCTCGACAACGCCTCCAGACGCTCCGTGCCCTCCTCGGTGAGCTGGAGGCGGATCACCCGGTGGTCGCCGGGGTCGCGGGTGCGCCGCACGAGCCCGGCGGACTCGGCCCGGTCGACCAGGCCGACCACGCTGTGGTGGCGGAGCAGCAGGTACTCGGCCGCCTCGCCGATCGTCGGTCCCCGCCGGTCCGGGTGGCCGCGGACCGCGAGCATCAGCTGGTGCTGGGCCGGGGTGAGGCCGGCGCTCGCCGCCTGCTCCGCGCTCCAGTGCTCGAAGCGGCGCAGCCCGGTGCGCAGCATGAGCAGGCGGTGGTAGACGCCGTCGTCGAGCGGCCGTTCCTGTGTGCGGGGAACGACAGCTTCCCCAGGAGGTCTTGCAGTCACATCGTGAGACGATAATATCGTGTCGTGACTGACTTCAAGGTGAGCCTCGGCACCAGCCGGCGCCGGATGATGCTCCTCGCGCTGCTCGGCCTGGTCCTCGGCGGGGTGGGCGGGGGCGCCGCCTATCTGGTGGTCCACCTCGTCGGGTTGATCAGCAACCTGACGCTGTTGCACCGGGTCGGCTTCGACCTGCCCGACCTCCGCCACTACCACCCCTCCCCGGTGCTGATCCCCGAGGCGGTCGGCGGTGCGGCGGTGGTGGTCGCCCTCGCCAGGTGGTCGCCGATCATCAAGGGCCACGGTATCCCCGAGTCGCTCGAGGCGATCCTGTTCCGGGAGAGCCGGGTCGCCCCCCGAGCCGCGCTGGCCAAGCCGGTCTCCGCGGCGGTCGCGATGGGCACTGGCGGACCGTTCGGGGCGGAGGGGCCGATCATCGTCACCGGCGCGTCGATCGGCTCCCTGCTCGGCCAGGTGCTGCCGGTCAGTCCGGCTGAGCGCAAGATCCTGCTCGCCACGGGCGCCGCGGCCGGGATGGCCGGCGTGTTCGCCACCCCGGTGGCCGCGGTCGTCCTGGCCTTCGAGCTGCTGCTCTTCGAGAGGTCGTTACGGGCCGTCGTGCCGTTGGTCGCCGCCACCTCGGTGGCCACCGCCTTGCACCACGTCCTGATCGGCGCCCATCCGCTGTTCCCGCTGGCCCGCTCCTTCGCCCCCCCGATCGAGCAGCTCCCGCTGTTCGTGGTGCTCGGCCTGGCCGCCGGGGTGCTGGCCGTCGTGCTCAACCGGGGACTGTTCGCCACCGAGGCGGTCTTCCGCCGGCTCCCGGTGCCGGACTGGTCCCACCCCCTGATCGGCGCGGTGGGCTTCGCGGCCATCGGCCTGGCGGTACCGGGATCGCTGTCGGTCGGGTACTGGGCGATCACCGACGCGGTCAACGGCCGCTTCACGCTCGCGGTCGCAGCGGTGCTGTTCATCGGGAAGATGGTCTCGTGGTGGGTCGGGCTCGGCTCCAACACCTCCGGGGGGACCCTGGCGCCGATGTTCCTCGTCGGCGCGTCGATGGGCGAGATGGTCGGCATCGGCTTCGCCCACGCCTTCCCCGGGGCCCATATCCACCCCGGGGCGTTCGCCCTGGTCGGCATGGGCGTGACTTTCGGCGTCGGTGCAAGGGCGCTGCTCACCGGTGTCGTCTTCGCCGCCGAGGTCACCGGGGGCTACGGCTTGATCGTGCCCCTGCTGCTGGCCACGGTGTTCGCCGAGGTGGTCGCCGAGGCCGGCCTCCGGGAGCGGGTGATGACCGACAAGCTCGCCCGGCGGGGTTACCGGGTCGACTTCGACGCCCAGGTCGATCCGCTCCGCACCCGGGTGGCCGGCCAGGTGATGTCGCTTGGCGTCCCCGGCGCTGGCGAGGCTGGTTCGGACCCCCGGCCCGGTCGCGACACCGCTACCCCCTCCCCGACGCCGGCCGCGCTGGTCGACCGACCGGCGTCGGTCGACCGCTGGGACTACGTCGTCGAGGCGCTACCGGCGCTCACCGCCGGGTGCGACGAGGTGGAGGTCACCGACGCCGGCCGGGTCGTCGGCCGCCTGGACCGGGCCGCGGTCGACTCCTTGCTGTCGGGTAGGGCCTCCGACGAGCGCGTCCAGTCCCCGAGCCTGGTCCTGTGGCGGCGCCGGCGTCCGGTCACCAGCGAGCCGAAGCGGGAGCGGGATGCGCTGGCCGACCCGGCGGCGGATCGTGCCGACGTCGGCGGCCAGCTCGAGGGGAGGTAGCGGGACAGAAAGGGGCCCGGCGGCGTCGACCGCCTCGAGCACTCGGCGCAGCTCGGCACCGAGACCTGGTACCAGTGCATCAGCACGATCGTCCCGGCGGCTGTGGGGCCTGGTCCCAGGCATGCAGGCAGTGGCCGTTGTCGAGCGCGCTCCACATCACCAGCGACCCGAGACGGGCGTTCTCGGCGGTGGTCCACACCGTGTCGTCGACCGCTGCGTAGCCCGGGCGGCCGAGCGTCGGGCAGGTACCGAACCATTGGGTGAACGCAATGCTCACCCCCTCCCACTGGGCTCCGGTCTCCCACATGGACTCCCGGGTGAGCCACGGGTGGGAGACGGTGTGGTCCTGGACCTGCCTGCCGGGGTCCACGAAGCGGGCGTAGGAGCTGCGGTGCTCGGCGCCGACCTCCTCGACCAGGAAGGTGGTCACCGGCACGTGCTCGCTGCGCATCACGTCGATGATCCGAACGTCGGGGAGCCATCCGTCGTCGACCGTGATGTACACCGACTTGTCCTCGGGTGGACCGAAGTAGCCGAGAGCGCTCGCCGGCGCCGGAGGCTCGGACGGCGCCCCGGTCGTCGTGGTGGTCGTCGGCGGGACCGTCGTGGTCGGGGGGACCGTGGTGGTCGCGGTTGGCGGGACCTCCCGGTGCTCGTCACGCTCGTCGGAGCCCGCCTCCCGGTCTCGTCCGGCCACATCGGCCTCCGTTTCGCGCCGGGCACCAGGTCCCGGCACCTTCGGGCGGTCCACTGGGGGACGCCACGGGGGCGCTGACCGGTTCCCTGGTCGCCGGCTGCGACGGGCCGGACCTGCCGGGAACTGCCGGGGCCTGACCCGGCCGGCGGTGAACGACGGCGTCCACGGACAGCGCGCCCCGGGCCGGCGCGGGGCCCCGGGTGGTTCCCCCGGTCCCGGCCGGGGTATCCACCGGGGAAGGGCTCCGAGCCCGGAGGAGGTGGACGATGGCGATCCCCGAGGACGAACCGGGTCGAGCGGCGGCGGTTGCCGACGCCCCGGCAGCCACCCGGGCGGCCGATCACGCGATGGGCCTCGAGCTGCAGATCGAGGAGCTCGAGGAGCAGCGGGCCCGGGCCGAGGTCCAGGGCCGCACCGAGGACGCAGCACGCCTCGGGGACGAGATCGGTGAGCTGCAGCTGGAGCTGGCCCGCACGGCCGAGGCGGCAGCGACCGCTCTCGACCCGGACGGCCCCGCTCTCGACCCGACCGGCGCAGTTGTCGAGCTGGCAGCCCCTGCGGTCGACCGGGCCGGGCCGGGCGTCGACCGGCCTGTCGACACCCACGGAGCGTCCAGCGGGTCCTTGCGCCACACCACCCCGCCGCCGGTGACGCCATGACAGCAGCGACCAGGCTGCGGTCAGGGGCGGTCGGGCGCCGGTCACA
>JAKABK010000210.1 GCA_021796905.1 Actinomycetes bacterium | reverse complement strand
CGGGTGGCGCCAGCCCGCTCTGCGCTCAGACGCCCTGCGCCACCAGTGTCCTGCTCTCCGGCAGCTGCCCGGTGCTCTCCCCACAGCGTGCCGGGTGCCGGCTCGGCCGAGATCACGCTCGGGATCCACGCTCAGGCCCTGGCCTCCGCCGGCGACCTCGTGCGCGCCGCCGGCCGGTCCCGACCCGGCGTCGACCCGGTGAGGGCCGTGACCTACCGCGACCCGCCCCGGGGCACCTGCCCGGGCGGCGCTCTCCCGGCCGATCTCAGCTCTTGAAGAGGAACTCCTGCTCCTCGGGGTCGATCAACAGCCGCAGCTCCTCGGCCAGCTCCGGGTGGGAGGCCAGGGTGGCGTCGGCGTCGACCAGCTCGAAAGCGACGCTCCGGGCGAGCGCGACGGTCGTGCGGTGCCGGCGGAGCGAGGCGAGCTTCAGGTCCGTGACGCCCTTCTGCCGGGCCCCGAGGATGGTCCCCTCACCGCGCAGCTCCAGGTCGATCTCGGCCAGCTCGAAACCGTCGGAGTGCTCGACTAGCGCCTGGAGCCGGCGGGCCCCGTCGTCGCCGGCCCCCTCCCCGAGCAGGAAGCACCACGAGCGGTCCGCCCCCCGACCCACCCGACCGCGCAGCTGGTGCAACTGGGCCATCCCGAAACGGTCGGCGTCCTCGATCACGACGACGGTCGCGTTGGGGACGTCGACGCCGACCTCGATGACCGTCGTCGCTACCAGCACGTCGAGACGGCCGGCACGGAAGTCCTCCATCACCGAGTCCTTCTCGGCCGCCGGGAGCTGTCCGTGCAGCAGGCCGACCCGCAGACCGGCGAGCTCCCCGCCGGCGAGGCGCTCGTGCTCCTCGGTCGCCGAACGGGCCTGGACCCTCTCGGATCCCTCGACCAGCGGACAGACGACGTAGGCCTGGTGACCGGCTGCGACCTCGGAACGGACCCGGTCCCAGGCGGCTGCCTCCTCGAGGGACCCGCGGGCCCAGGTGGTGGCGACCGGGGTGCGACCGGGGGGCAGTTCGTCGAGCACGGTGGTGTCGAGGTCACCGAAGACGGTCATCGCCGCAGTGCGCGGGATCGGCGTCGCGGTCATGACGAGCACATCGGGAACCAGCCCGCCGGCCCCCTTGTCCCGCAGGACGGCTCGCTGCTCGACGCCGAAGCGGTGCTGCTCGTCGATGACCACCACCCCGAGGTCGGCGAAGTCGACAGCCTCGGACAGCAGCGCGTGGGTGCCGACGAGGATGTCGACGCTACCGTCGACCAGCCCGCTCTGCAGCCTGGTGCGCTGCGTCGCTGTGGTGCGGTTGGTGAGCAAGGAGACGCTCACCTCGCGACGCTCGAAGAGCCCGCCGCCGGAGTCGTCCACCTCCAATCCCCTGACGAGGCCGGCGAGGCTGGCGTGGTGCTGGCCGGCGAGGACCTCGGTCGGGGCCATCAGAGCGGCCTGGTGCCCACCCTCGACGCCGGTCAGCATCGCGGCGAGCGCCACGATGGTCTTGCCCGCCCCGACGTCGCCCTGCAACAGACGGTGCATCGGGTACGGGCCGGCGAGGTCGGAGCGGATCTCGGCGATCGCGCGGCGCTGTGCGGAGGTCAGGGGAAAGGGCAACCCGGCGAGGAAGCGCTCGACGAGCTGCCCCCCGGTCGAGTGACGGATACCCCGGGCGTTGCGCTCGGTGGCCCGCTTGCGCATGACCAGGGCGAGCTGGAGGCGCAGGAGCTCGTCGAAGCCGAGGCGCCGTCGCCCGGCCCCGTGATCGGCTCCGGTCTCGGGGCGATGGGTGGCCCGCAACGACCAGGGCCGTCCGGCGAGGTGCTCACGCTCGCGGATCCCCGCAGGCAGCGGGTCGACGAGGTCGGCACAGAACCGGTCGAGGGCCTCCTCGACGTTGGTGGCGATCTGCCAGCTGCTGAGACCGGCCTTGTCCGACTGCGGATAGACGGCCACGATCCGCCCGGTCCGGTCGCCGACCAGGTCGACCACCGGGTTGGTCATCTGGCGGCGGCCCCGGTACCGCTCCACCTTGCCCCAGACGACCACCTCGGCGCCTTCCTGCAGCTGCTTGGCCCGCCACGGCTGGTTGAAGAAGACCAGGTGGAGGTAGCCGCGCCCGTCGAAGAGGTCGAGCTCGACCATCGAGCGGCGAGCCCGCGTCGGACGGCTCGAGACCTTGCGCACCGAGGCGAGCACCGTCGCCTCGGTGCCTTCGACGAGCCTGTCGATGGTCACCTGGCTGGTCCGATCGACATAGCGACGGGGGTAGTGGGTCACCAGGTCGAGCACCGTCTCGATCCCCATCTGGGCCAGGCGGTCGGCCCGGTCGGCCGACACCGTCGCCAGCCTGCCCACCTCGATACCTGCGAGATCCCCGAAGGTCGTCACTCCACGCCCAGCAGGTAGGGGTAGAGCGGCTGGCCGCCGGGGTGCAGCTCTACCGCCAGGTGCGGGTGACGGTCCTCGACCCACTCGGTGATCCGGCGGGTGTCACCGGGATGGGCTCCCTCACCGGTGATGACCGTGACCACCTCGTGGTGGTCGGCGTCGATCAGGACCTCCAGGAGCCCGGTGGCTGCGTCGACGAGGTTCGGGGCGACCACCTCGATCCCCTTGCGGGAGATCCCGAGGTAGTCGCCTTCGGCGATCGGGCCGGCGGGCGAGAAGCTCGCCCGCTCCGCCCGGGTGACCTCCCCGGCGACGACATGGGCCGAGCTGGCCTCCATCACCGCTGCGTTGTCGACCGCGCCGCCCTCCGGGTCGTAGTCGAGCAGCGCGACGAGGCCTTCTTGGACCCCGCGGGTGGGTACCACCGCGACCGGCTTGGAGGCGACGGCGGCGGCGGCCTCGGCGACCGCGACCACGTTCTTGTTGTTCGGGAGGATCACCACCTCGTCGGCGTCGGCGGCCTCGACGGCGGCGAGCAGCTCGGCGGTCGAGGGGTTCATCGACTGTCCCCCGCTCACGAAACGGTGCACCCCGAGGGACGCGAAGATACGCCGGATCCCCTCTCCGGTGCAGACCGCCACCACTCCACAGCGGGTGTGTCGCTCCAGGGCCGCCGGTGCGGCGTGCCCGGCGGCCTCCCGCACCCAGCGTTCCTCCTCCACCTCCTCCCACAGGTCGGTCACCCGGATCCGGCTCGGTCGCCCGGCGTCGAGGGCTGCCTCTACCGCCGCTCCGATGTCGTCGGTATGGATGTGACAGTTCCAGGTGCCCTCCCCACCGACGATGACGATCGAGTCCCCGATACCCGACCACACCTCCCGGAAGGCGGGGAGGGCCTCGTCGGGGGCGTCGAGCAGGTACATCACCTCGTAGCGGCACGAGCCGGGCGGCTCGGCCCCGGTGGTCCGCGCTGGGTGGGAGCCGGCGTCCGAGCGGCCCGGGGAGCCGGCACCAGGACGGTCCGGGGAGCCGCAAGCCTCGGGGGGGGTGTCGCACGCCGGTAGGGGGCGGCCGTCGAGAACGTGGAGCAGCGCGTCGAACAGCAACAGCAGACCACTGCCACCCGAGTCGACGACCCCCGCAGCACGCAAGGCCTCGAGCTGCTCGGGGGTACGCGCGAGCGCTACGGCGGCCCCGGCGCGTGCCGCCTCCGCGACCTCGAGCAGACCCCCGGCGGACGACGACGCGGCCTCGGCCGCAGCCCGGGCCACCGACAGGATGGTCCCCTCGACCGGCTGTTGGACGGCGCGGTAGGCGCCGTCGGCACTGCGCCGGAGACCGTCGACGAGCGCCGGCGCGTCGAGCACCGCCCGATCCTGGACTGCCTCGGCGAGACCCCGCAGGATCTGCGAGAGGATCACTCCCGAGTTTCCCCGGGCGCCCATCAGCGATCCTGTCCTGATCGCCTGCGCGACGGCCGCCAGGTCGGCGTCAGGGCCGGCGGGAAGTCCCTCCACGACGCTCTGCAAGGTCATCGCCATGTTGGTGCCGGTGTCACCGTCTGGGACCGGGAACACGTTGAGCCGGTTGATCCGGTCGCGATGGACCCCCAGCGCGTCGCGATACGCCGTCACCACGGCGGCCAGGGCGGCGGCGTCCAGCCGCTCGAGCGTCTGCACAGCGAGGATGCTAACCTTCCTGCCTGGTCACGCCGCCCAGCCCCTCCGGCGCGGGCGGCCCCCCCGTCCCGAGAGGTCCCTGGTTCGATGGCATCGGTGTGCGAAGTCTGCGGAAAGCGTCCCTCGTTCGGGATGAGCGTGAGCCACTCGCACCGGCGCACCAAGCGCCGGTGGAACCCCAACATCCAGCGGGTCCGTGCCATCGTCGGTGGCAGCCCGCGCCGGCTGCAAGTGTGCACCTCTTGCATACGCGCCGGCAAGGTGACCAAGCTCACCCGCTAGCCTCGGGCGTCCCCGGCGCCCTGCTGGTGGCGGTGCCGCCGGGGTGGGGGCTACGAGCTGCGACGGGCGCGGGTCCCGCTGCTGCGACCGTCGAGCAGGCCGAGCACGTCCTCGCGGCGGAACCGGAGGTGACCACCGATCGTGCGCAGGCTCGGGAGCTTGCCCGACGCCGCCCAGTTGATGACCGTGCGCTCGGTGACGTCGAAGAGCACGGCGACCTCGTGGCTGCGCATCAGCTGCTGACCGTCGGGCATCGCAGCGCCCCGGCGGAGGCTGACCAGTCCCGCCAGCGGGTCGTCCTGGACGTCGGCGACGCGCTTGACCGTCGCCGGGAC
>JAKABK010000209.1 GCA_021796905.1 Actinomycetes bacterium | reverse complement strand
AGGCGGCCTGGACCGCAAGGCCTGGCTGCTCGACCACGAGCGTCGCGTCCGGGCTGCGGCGCAGGGCTGCTGAGCCGGGCCGGCGACTCCATGGCCACCGTCGCGCCTGCCACCGCCCGGTCCGCCCGTCGTCTGGGCGGCGTCGCTTCGGTCACCGCCCGGTCCGCCCGCCGACTGGCCGGCGTCGTGCCCCGCCGGCGGGCGCGGCGCGCCCTGGGCGGTGTCGCTGCGGCCAGCGCCCTGACGGCGAGCCTCGCGCTCGTGCTGGTGCCGCTGCGCAGCCACCTGAGCGTGGCGACGACCGCGTTGGTGCTCGTCGTACCGGTCGCGGTCGGCGTCGCCGTCGGCGGTTTCGCCGCGGGCGTGTTCGCGACGGCCCTCGGGTTCCTCGTCTACGACTTCGTGTTCATCCCGCCCTACTACACCCTGTCGGTGGGCTCGGCGCAGAACTGGACCGCACTCGCGGTCTACGCGGTGGTGATGGTGGTGGTGTCACGGGTCGTGGACCGGGTGGAAGCGGCACGCGCCGACGCCCAGGCGCGCGCCGGGGAGCTGCGACGGCTCTTCGACGTCTCCGAGCTGCTGGTGCGGGCCGCTTCGGAGGACGCCATGCTCGAAGGGATCGTGCGTGCGGTGCGCCAAGCCTTCGAGCTCGACGGCGCCGCGCTCCTGCTCCCGGCCGGCGACGGTCTCGGTCTGGTCGCCTCTTCGGGTGCGGCGCTCGCGCCCGACGAGCTTCTGGCCCTGTCGACCGGGGCCCGGCCGCCGGGCGGCTCCGGTCTGCGGTCGGTGGCGTTGGTGGCCTCGGGGCGGCCGGTCGGGCTGCTCGCGCTGCAAGGAGCCGCTCCCGGGACCGAAGGCGAGGAGCTGCTCCACGCGTTCGCCAACCACCTGGCCCTGGCCCTCGAACGTTCCCAGTTGCAGGCCCAGGCGTTGCGCGCCGGAGTGCTGGAGGAGGTCGACCGCCTCCGGCGGGGGCTGGTCGGGGCGGTCTCCCACGACCTGCGCACCCCGCTGGCGACGATCAAGGTCGCCACCTCGGCACTGCTCGACCCCGACGCTCCGGTGCCTGCCCCCGAAGCCCGGGAGCTGCTCGGCCTGGTCGAAGGCCAGGCCGACCGGCTCGACCGGCTCGTCGCCAACCTGCTCGACATGTCCCGCATCCAGGCCGGGGCGCTGGAGCTGCGCCGAGCGCCGGTCGGGTTGCCGGCCCTGCTCTCCGACGCTCTCGCCCGTCTCGGTCCTGCCTCCGAGCTGCGTCGGGTGGAGTCCGACCTGCCCGCCGGGCTGCCCGAGGTCGAGGTCGACCGGGTCCTCGTCGGTGCGGTGCTCGCCAACCTGGTCGACAACGCCCTCCGCTACGGGCTGGACGAGCCGGTTACGGTCGCCGCGGCACCGGCCGGTCCTGGCGAGGTCGTGGTGTCGGTCGCCGACCGTGGACCGGGTCTGCCGGCCGGTGGCCGGGAGGGCGGACTGTTCGCTTCGATAGCCCGCAGGGAGGCCGGCGGCGCCGGAGGCCTCGGTCTGGCGATCGTCGCCTCCTTCGTGGAGGCCCACGGCCAGCGGGTGTGGGTGGAGGCCCGTGCCGGTGGGGGCAGCCGGGTGTGCTTCACCCTCCCCGCGGTCGGGTAGCGGCGTGGCCCGGGTACTGGTCGTAGACGACGACCGGGCGTTGCTCCGGGCGATGCGGGTCGGCCTGGCTGCCAAGGGGCACGAGGTGTCGGTCGCGGCCAGCGGCGGCGAAGGGCTGGCGAAGGTGGCCGGCGAGGCCCCGGAGGTGGTCGTCCTCGATCTCGGCCTCCCCGACCTCGACGGCCTCGAAGTGTGCCGGCGGATCCGGGGTTGGAGCGACGTGCCGATCGTGGTGCTCTCCGCCGACGGGCTCGAGGCTCGCAAGGTGACCGCGCTCGACCTCGGTGCCGACGACTACGTCACCAAGCCGTTCGGGATGGCCGAGCTCGAGGCCCGGGTCCGTACCGCCCTGCGCCACCGTACGAGCGGAACAGACCAGGAGGCGGGGATCGCGGTCGGCGAGCTCGAGATCGATGTCGTCCACCACCAGGCCCGCCGGGGAGGTCGGGACCTCGAGCTGACCGCTCGGGAGCTCGAGCTGCTCGCCTACCTCGCACGCCACGCCGGGAAGGTCTGCACCCACCAGATGATCCTCGGGGCGGTGTGGGGCGGGGAGTACGGCGGCGAGGCGGAGTCGCTGCGGACCTACGTGTACCGGTTGCGCCGCAAGCTCGACGACCCCGACGGGCTGCTGTTGCGCACCTCGCCCGGTATCGGGTACTCGCTCCAGGCCTGACCGGCTCGGACCCGGGTCGCGCCGGGTTTCACGAACTGTTCACGGCGCAGGCAGACCGGTTGATCCCTTGTTCACGTTCCCGGCGGATGCTGGGTGCCATGGCAGACCTCCTCTCCGTCCTCGGGATCGTCGCGTTCGCCGCGCTGTCCCTGGCGTTCATCTGGGCCCTGGAGCGGGTGTGAGCCCCGCTCCAGGGTGCGAGCGGGTGCGGTCGGTGGGCTCCGCCGGTCGGTACGAGCTGGAGCGGTTCGCCGGGCGGACCTCCCCGAGGGGGGCCCGGTGAGCGTTCCCGACGCGATCCTCCTCGCACTGTCGGTGGCCATGTTCATCTTCCTCGGGGTCGCCATGTTCAAGCCGGAGTGGTTCTAGATGGGCTTCTTCCTCACCATCGTCGTGCTCGTGGTGGTGCTCGGCCTCGCCTGGCGTTTCCTCGGCTCCTACATGGCAGCGGTGTTCGACGGCCGGGTGCAGTTCCTCGGCTGGATCGAGCGCCCGGTCTACTGGGCGCTCGGCACCGGACCGGACCACGAGCAGACCTGGAAGCGCTACGCCGTCTCCCTGGTGGTCTACTCGACGGTGGCCCTCGGGGTCACCTACCTGATCATGCGGATCCAGGGTCACCTACCGCTCGACCCCCAGCATCTCGGCGGGGTCAGCCCGGCGCTGTCGTTCAACACCGCGGTCTCCTTCGTCACCAACACCAACTGGCAGAACTACGGCGGCGAGACGACGATGTCGTACTTCTCCCAGATCGGCGCCCTGACGGTCCAGCAGTTCGTCTCCTGCGCGGTGGGCGTCTCGGTCGCCATCGCGTTGGTGCGCGGGTTCGCGCGGCGCAACAGCGCGACGATCGGGAACTTCTGGGTGGATGTCACCCGCTTCACCCTCTACGTGCTCGTGCCGGTGAGCTTCGTGGCGGGGATCGTCCTGGTGAGCCAGGGGGCGGTGCAGACCCTCGCCGGCCCGGCGAGCATCCACGACGTTCTCAACGGGGTCACCCAGACCATCGCCCGCGGACCTGCCGGCTTCATGGGCTCGATCATGCAGCTCGGGACCAACGGCGGCGGTTTCTTCAACGCCGACCTGGCCCATCCACTGGAGAACCCGACCGGGCTCACCAACCTCATCTACATCGTGCTCACCCTGTCGATCCCCGTAGCGCTGACCTACACCTTCGGCAAGATGGTCGGCAGCGTCCGCCAGGGGGCCGCCCTGCTGGCGGCGATGACCATCATCTTCGGGGTCTGGGTCGGCTTCACCAGCTACGCCGAGCACCAGCCCAACCCGGCGGTGGCCGCCGCCGGGGTGGTCAACACCCACGTCGGCAACACCGAGGGCAAGGAGGTCCGCTTCGGGGACACGAGCAGCGCCCTGTTCAACGTGTCGATGACCCAGACCTCCGACGGGGCGGTCAACAGCGCCAGTGACTCCTACAACCCGATGGGCGGCTTCGGCCTGCTGACCGGCATGATGCTCGGGGAGGTGACCCCGGGGGGCACGGGATCGGGCCTCTACACGATCCTCGTCTACGCCATCATCGCGGTGTTCATCGGGGGGCTGATGATCGGGCGCACCCCCGAGTACCTCGGCAAGAAGATCCAGGCCCGGGAGGTGAAGCTGGCCGGCCTGGCCGCGCTGGTGATGCCCATCGTGGTGCTGGTCCTCACCTCGATAGCGGTGTCGGTCTCAGCCGGGAGGGCGGGGCCGCTCAACGCCGGACCGCACGGCTTCAGCGAGATCCTCTACGCGATCACCTCCCAGGGCAACAACAACGGTTCGGCGTTCGCCGGCCTGACCGGCAACACCAACTTCTACAACATCGTCGGGGCGATCGACATGCTCCTCGGACGCTTCGGGATCATGATCCCGGTCCTCGCTCTCGGCGGTGCCCTTGCCGCCAAGAACGTCGTGCCCCCCTCGGCGGGCACGTTCCGCACCGACAACGGAATGTTCGTCGGGCTCACCATCGGGGTGATCCTCATCATCGGCGGCCTCACCTTCTTCCCCGCCGTGTCACTCGGTCCGATCGTCGAGCAGTTGAGCCACGGGAAGTTCTTCTGATGACCACCACCGCCACCCCCCCGCCGCCCCAGCAGGCACCCCCGGCCCAGCCGCACGGCGTGGCCCAGTCGCGCGGGCTGTTCGACCGGGAGATCCTCTCCCGGGCACTTCCCGAGGCGTTCCTCAAGCTCGACCCGCGAGTCCAGGTGCGCAACCCGGTGATGTTCGTCGTCCTCGTCGGCACGGTCGTCACCCTCGTCGAGTCGATCGCCCACCCGAGCCTCTTCGACTGGTCGATCACCGCCTGGCTGTTGCTCACGGTCGTCTTCGCCAACTTCGCCGAGGCGCTCGCCGAGGGGAGGGGCAAGGCGCAGGCCGACAC
>JAKABK010000208.1 GCA_021796905.1 Actinomycetes bacterium | reverse complement strand
GGGCGCTCCGGGAGCAGGGACCGACGGTGGGCCCTGGGGCACGAGGCCCCCGCCGGCGACACCACGACCACCGTCCTGGCCGAGGCTGCGGAGCGCTGGCGGAAGGTGGGCTCCGGCGAAGGGGTCCTCGCCCACGTCGACGGGGAGCGCGTGGCCGTCGTGTCCCCCGGGGTCGGGATGTCCGGTCCGGGCGGTCCGGCAGGCGACCAGCTGCTCGAGGGTTGTCTGCTCGGTCTCCGACGTCACCTGCTCGAGCTCGTCGCCGAGCGCCGAGACGGCGACTGTCGCTCTGCGGTACGGATCGACCGGACCGGTAGTACGGCGGCCATCGCTGGTCTCGGCGACCGGCAGACGAGCATCTCGGGGGCGGCCGCGTCGTACCGGCATGCCCGCCTCGCCGCCCGGGTCGCCGGTGCGGTGCCCGCCCTCGGCGGTGTCGGCTCCTGGTCCGAGCTCGGTGCGTACCGGGCGCTCGTCCAGATCCCCCCCGGGGAAGACGGCTCCGATGCCGTCGACCCCCGTCTCGAGGCGCTGCTCGCCTCGGGACGCCCCGAGCTGGTCGAGACCCTGGAGACCTATCTCGACCGGGCGGGGGACGTGAAGGCCACCGCCGAGCAGCTCGTCATGCACCGCGGGGGCCTGTACTACCGGTTGGGGAGGATCGAGGAGATAACCGGTTGTGACCTGCGCGACGGTGCCGACCGTCTGGCTCTGCACCTCGGCTTGCGGCTCGCCCGGCTCCAGGGGCGCCGGGGCGGATGAGGCGGTTCGCGCCGCTACCGAGCTGTTCGGTCAGGTTCACCTCACCGACGGGATTGGCGGCTCGGAGTACCGCAGGATCGGTCGTCGCGCGACCCTGGAGCGGTCCCCTCCGCGAGGTCAACCGATGCCGACAACCACCGACCGCCCAACCCGCAGCAACCTGGCCCTGCGTCTCGGCCTGGCCCGAAAGGCCCGCACCAGCCGTCACCGTGACGTGCAGGGGAACAGTACTAGAGCCGCGGTCCTCGGCGCCGGCGACGGCCTGATCACCAACGTCTCGCTGGTCCTCGGCGTGGCCGGAGCGTCCGCCGCCGGGCCGGCTGTGCGTCTCGCCGGCCTCGCCGGCCTGCTCGCCGGCGCCTTCTCGATGGCCGCGGGGGAGCTGGTGTCGGTCCGTGCCCAAGACGAGCTCGTCCGCCGGGAGATCGCCGTCGAGTCCGAGGAGCTGCGATCCGACCCCGAAGAGGAGCAGCGGGAGCTCGCCGCGATGTACCGGGCCCGCGGGGTGCCCGAAGAGGACGCGGCGACCGTCGCCCGGATCCTGTCATCCGACCATGCTGTAGCCCTCGACACCCACGCCCGTCTGGAGCTGGGGATCGACCCGGACGCGGTCGGCTCGGCCGGTGCCGCGGGGGTGTCGTCGTTCTTCGCCTTCGCCATCGGGGCTCTCCTGCCGCTGCTTCCCTGGTTCTTCATCTCAGGGACCGCTGCGGTGGTCGCCTCGATCGTGGTCGGGGCCGTCGCCGCCGCGGCGCTCGGGTCGGCGATCGGTGCGCTCACCGGTCGGGGCATGCTCCGCACCGCCGCTCGCCAGCTCACCGCGGCGGCGGTCGCCGCCGGGGTCACCTACGCCGTCGGCACCCTCATCGGCACCCACACCACCAGCTGACACCGGGGCCGGTCGCGTGCCTCGGAGCCGCGCGACCCGGAGGTAGGGCGGGCAGCCCGGTATCGTCTCGGTCGCGAGATGATCGAGTCCAGCTACCCGGCGACGACGGTGAGCAGGCCGGAGCTGCGCGCCGGCCCGCTCGTAGCAGAGGGCGGTGAGGGTCGGGTCTACGAGCTGGTCGACCGGCCCGGGGTCCTCTACAAGGCCTATCGCCATCCGATGCCCGCCGGGCCGCTCGACGCGTTGATCGCCTGGGAGCGGCGAGCCGCCGGTACCCGTCCGCAGCTGGCCCGGCGGGTCCTGGCGTCGGCGGCCTGGCCCGCCTCTGTGGTGACCGAGCCCGGTGCGCCGGAGGGGACGGTGTCAGGGATCCTCCTGCCGCGCGCCCCACGTCGGTTCTCGCTGCGCCACCGGGACGGCACCAGCCGTTTGGCGACTCTCTCCTATCTCACCGCTGACCCCGCTCAGCGTGCCGCCGCCTACGGGCTCAGCCTGCCCCCGCCGGTCTCGGTCGAGAGGCTCGGGGTCGTCTACGCCCTCGCCAGACTGCTCGAGGCGTTCCAATCCGCCGACCCGGCGATCGGGCACGGGGACCTGTCGACCAAGAACGTCCTCTGGTCCCTCGAGCGGGGACCGGAGGTGTTCGTCCTCGACTGCGACAGCTGCGAGCGCTACCACCCCGACGGCTCGGTGGTCGACGACCACGGGCGCGCCCGGGCGATGACTCCCAACTGGGACGACCCGGCGATCCCGGCCGGGGGCAACCCGACACTGGCCTCCGACCGCTACTCGCTCGCGTTGATCTTCTTGCGGGTGGTCGGCGCAGCCCACTTCCCGATCCAGCGCCGCCAGCGCGAAGGCGGTAGCGTCGGCATCGATCTCGGGCTACCACCGGCAGCCCGCAGGGCCCGGTCGCTGCGGGAGGGAGCGGTGATCTGGGAGCTGTGCGCCCGATGCCTGGGTGTCGGCGACCCTGGCTCCCGACCGGGGGCGGGGGCTTGGGTCTCGGCGCTCGAGGAGGTGCTCGACGAGCTGGGTGGCATGTCCCAGGTGCGGGCGGTATGGGCGGCGCAGGGTGGCGGTGAGCCCGCAGCCACCCCGCAAGTGGCGTCGACGCCCGTTCCGACCGAGGTCAACGTCCGACCGGTGCCGGCGTCGGGAGTGACGCGCCGTTGGGAACGCTCCTCGGCGGCCTCGGCACGTGCCGTCACGCGAGGTCACGGTCCCGTCCGCGCCGCCGGGACCTCCGTGGTCCCCGGGCCGGTCGCACGCGGGACCTGGAGGGGGAGCGTTCCGGGGCCGCCCGGTCCTTCGTCCGCGGCCGGCCCGGTCGGCCAGACCGCCCAGCCGCCGCCGGGGATCCTCGAACTGTTCGTAACCGGCTCGCGCCGTGGTGGGCAGCTGTGGCTCGTGACCCATCGCGACGCCGTCGCGGCCCTTCTCGCCCCGGCCCGTCGGCGGGAGGGTGTCTGGCGGGGGGCCGGCTGCCTGGTGCTCGACTTCGTGCTGCTGGCTGTCGGGTTCTACGTGGTGGCGATGATCGTCAGCGTCTTCAGCGGGATCTGAGCCGGTAGCGGTCCCTTGGTAATGGCGGGCGCCTCCGGTAGCTTCGAGTCGTTGTGGCCACTAACCCCGTAGCAGCGGTCGGTGTGGAAGAGCGTTACGCGGTCTTCCCGTTCTACCTGTGCCTCGATGCGTCGGCGTCGATGGCTGGCGCCCCGGTGGAGAGCGTCAACCGGCAGCTGCCCTTGTTGCGTGCCGCGGTCGGTGAGGACCCGGCGGTGGCCGAGGTGATCCGCTTCGGGATCGTCACTTTCAACGACCGGGCCGACACGACCCTGCCGCTCAGCGACCTGAGCCTGGTCGAGTCGATGCCGACGGTCGTCGCCGAGGGACGCACCTCCTACGCTGCGGCGTTCGACCATCTCCGCGGGGTGATCGAGGACGACTACCACGCGAGCCGGGGGAACGGGGACCGCTGGTACCGACCGGCGGTGATCTTCGTGTCCGACGGACGGCCGACCGACGACCGGGAGCGCTGGCAGGCGGCGCATTCGCGTCTGACCGACCCGGCATGGAAGCGCCACCCCAACATCCTCGCCTTCGGTTTCGGCGACGCCGACAGCGCGGTGCTGGCCCAGGTCAGCGAGCGCAAGCCGAACCGGGCGTTCATCGCCTCGGAGGGGGCCGAGCCGGCCTCGGTGGTCCCCGAGCTGCTCGCCGGGTTGATCCAGTCGATCGTCAGCTCCTCGGCGAGCGTCTACACCGGGGAGGCGCAGCTGGTGCCGCCCGAGGTGCCGAGCATGGTCCCGATCCCGGTCGACGAGCTCGATTGATCGACGGCCTGCCGGCACCGCCGGTCCTCGGGAGGGGTTCTCCTGCGGCGGGTAGGCCGGCGCTGCTGCGGGCTTCGGGGATCGGTGGCGGAGGGGGCTGGTGTGCTGACGGCGGGGACCGGGACGGCTGGGCCCTGCGGGCGGCGTCGCTGGCTGGTGTGCGCCATCGTCTCGCCGGGCAGCCCGGGCAGGACGCGTACGCGTGGGACCGGACAGGCGCGGCTCTCGTCCTCGCCGTCGCCGATGGTGTGGGTAGTGTCGTCGGCTCGGGGTCCGCCGCGCTCCGCGCGGTGCAGGCCGCGTGCTCGGCGGCGGCCGCGGCGCTCGAGGGTCGCGCTGCGACGAGCGCGGACGCGTCGGCCGGCGCCGGGATCGATGCGCGGGCGGTCGGGGTGAGCGCGCCAGATCTCGACGAGGCTTGCTGCGAAGCGGTCGGCGCGGCGCAGACGGCCGTCGCCGACGGGCCCGGGGCGACGACCCTGGTGGTGGCCGCGATCGGCGACGACGGCAGTTGCCGGCTCGCCCGGGTCGGGGACAGCACCGCCCTCGTCCTCGCCGGGCAGGCGTGGACCGAACTGTTCGCGGACCCCGATCCTGACGGCGAGCCGGCGTCGAGCGCGACATCGGCCCTCCCGGCGGCCGACCCGGCGGTCGAGATCGCCGGGGTGTGCCTCGGCGCCGGGGAAGCGCTGGTGCTGGTCACCGACGGGATCGGC
>JAKABK010000207.1 GCA_021796905.1 Actinomycetes bacterium | reverse complement strand
CCAGCCGGTAGTTGCCAGCGGCTCTGGCCGCGAGCCGGTGAGAGGCTCGTCCGGGCGCCCCCTGCGCTCCCACCGTCACCTCCGAGGGGTGAGGACCCGGCCGCCGTCGGCCGGCCCAACCCAGGCGCCGTCGCCGACCAGCGGCACCCCCCGGACGCACACGAAGCGGACCCCGCCGGCGAGCTCCCAGCCGACGTACGGCCCCTGTCCGCTCCCGCCGGGAGCGACCGGGCCGACTCCGAGCACGCTGCGAGCCGACGGGTCCCAGACCACCACGTCGCCGTCGGCCCCCGGGACCAACCGGCCTTTCGCCGGGTAGCCGAAGGCGTCGGCCGGTCCGCTCGAGACGAGCTGGACCAACCGTCCGATCGGGAGGCCGGCGGCAGCTCCCCACGACAGGAGCAACGGCAGGCGAGCCCCGATGCCTGGGATCCCGTAGCCACTCCCCGACGACGAGGCGATGCGGGGGTCGACCGGTGTCGGCACTGCGGAGTGGTCGGAGCCGACGGTGTCGACGGTGCCGTCGGCGAGCGCCGAGCCGAGCGCAGCGACGTCGGCAGCGGAACGCAGCGGCGGGGCGACCAGCCAGTCCTGCGCTGCCGGCGTGGCGTAGACCCCCTCGTCGGCGACGATGTGGTGGACACAAGCCTCGGCGAGGACCCGTCCGCCCCCAGGACCCCTGTTCCCCTCGCCGGCACCGCTCGAACCGACCCCACGCTTGGCGCCCCTACCCTCGGCGCGCGCAGCGCGAGAACGCGCCGAGCGGACTGCGTCGAGGGCACCGGCGGTCGACAGGTGCGGTAGGTAGCAGTCAGCACCGGCAAGGGCCGCGAACGCCAGCACCCGGGTGACGGCCAGCTCCTCGGCCACCGCCGGGCGGACCTGCGCGAAGGTGGCGGTCGAGCGCGTCGGGGCGGTCGCCGCCTCCTCCACGAGCGCCTCGATCAGCTCGCCGTCCTCGCAGTGGACCTGCACCGGAAGTCCCCGGCGCGCCGCGTGGCGCATCGCCCGGTACAGCCCGCCACCGCTAGCCATGATCCCGAGCTCGGGGTACGCGAGGAACACCTTGAGGGCGTCGGCGCCGAGAGCGACGACCTCCGAGACGTCGTCGCCGCTCAGCTCGTCGGGTTGGTAGCACGCGGCGTGAAGACCGACGTCGGTCGCCGAACCCCCGCCTGCGACGGCATCGCGCGCCCGGCGCAACGCCGGTCCCGGGGCTTCGCCGGCCTCCGGGGAGCTGAACGACAGAACCGTCGTCGTGCCCCCCATCGCCGCCGCCCGGCTGGCGCCCGCCAGGTCGGCCATCACGTGGCAGTGGGGGTCCACCCCGCCCGGGAGCACCAAGCAACCGCCGGCGTCGACCACCCCGTCACCGGGACCGGCCGCCACCTCAGGGCCGATCTCGGCCACCACTCCGTCGGCGACCCGCAGACCGCCGGCTGTCGGGCCACCGGGTGACACCACCGTCCCTCCTAGGATCACCAGGCCCACGCCGCGTAGCATAAGCCTGTCCCGGGGGGCTGCCGGTGCTCGCGGGGACGGCCGGCTGGTCGCCGCCGACGGTCTCCCCTAGCGCTACAGGTGCGGGCGCCGGGAACCGGCCTGGCGCACCGGGCCGGCCTGGCGCACCGGGCAGGCCGGGGTCGCTCCGGAGCGCCGGGACCACGCGACGACCGCCGCCACGCCGGTCAGGGCCAGGCCCCAGCTGAGCAGCGGGACACCGACGAAGCTCCCCAGCACGTAGCCGAGCGCGCCGGCGACGGCCATACGGCTGACCAGACAGGAGCTCATACCCCCTATGGTACCTGCTCGGGGACCGGAGCCCGGATGCGGGAACATCAGCCGGCCGATCCCCGCGCGCGGTGGGACCGGGCAGATCCCTCCGGCGGGCCGCCCACCTGACCGCACGCGGGTCGGCACCGTGGACTCGGGGCGCCGCCGCCCGGGCGGCCCGCGATCCGAAAAGGCCCTCCGAAGGGTACAAAGGTGTGCATGGACCGGAGCGGACGGCCGACCAGCGACCCGGGCGGGCCAGCATGAGCCTCCAGGGACGCACCCCCCCTCCCCGACCCACCCCCATCTCCCCGTCACGGCCGCGGCCCTCGGCGCACCGGCTGGTACGCACCCTCGAGGTGCTGGTCGCCGGCGGGCTCGCCGCGGCCCTCGCGCTCGGCGCGCTGCTCGCCGTCCGCACCTACGGCCACCACCGCAGGTCGAGACGAGTCGACCTGAGCCTCGCCGCCCACCACCGAACCGGCCGCTCCTCACCCACCGCCGCGAGCAGTGGCTCTTCAAAGGCGGTGACCGCCGCCTCCAACGGGGGGCTCCACGCCGAGGTGCTCTCCCCCACCCCGGGCTCGACCGGGGTGAGCCCGTCCGCGACGGTGACGGTCCGCTTCTCCGCTCCCCTCACCCCCGGGAGCGCCATGCCGACCCTCAGCCCACCGCTGCAGGGGAGCTGGAAACAGATCGGTTCCACTACCTGGCGGTTCACCCCGACCGAGGACGCCCTCCCGCTGTCGACCGTGTCGGTCACCGTCCCCGCCGGGCTCACCTCCTCGTCCGGTGCCGACCTCTCCCGGGCGGTCACCGCCAGTTGGAAGGTCCGAAACGGCTCGGTCCTGCGCCTCCAGGAGGTACTGGCCGAGCTCGGGTACCTCCCGCTCACCTGGACCCGCACCAGCCAGCCGCCCGCGGCGACCTCGGTGCTCGACACTGCGGTGGCCGAGATGTACAACCCGCCCGCCGGTCATTTCGCGTGGCGTTACCCCAACACCCCACCACAGCTCCAGGCTGCGTGGAAAGAGGGGACATTCGACCGGATGACCGCGGGTGCAATGGTCGCGTTCGAGGTGAAGGACCGCCTCCCCGGCTACACGTCGATCCGACCCCAGATGTGGGCTGCGCTACTGACCGCACTGGAGGCCGACACCACCAACCCCGAGGGCTACACCTACGCCCTGGTGTCCCAGTCGCTGCCCGAGTCGCTCACCCTCTGGCACGACGGGGTCGACGTCGAGACCTTCAGGGTCAACACCGGGATCAACGGACGCAACACCCCGGTCGGCAACTTCTTCATCTATCGGCGGTTCGTGTCGACGACCATGTCGGGCCAGAACCCCAACGGCACCTACTACAACGACCACGGGGTGCGCTGGGTCAACTACTTCGACGGAGGCGCTGCCATCCACGGCTTCGTCCGGGCGAGCTACGGGTTCCCCCAGAGCCTCGGCTGCGTCGAGCTGCCCCTGCCCGACGCCCAGATCGCGTACCAGCAGTGGCTCCACTACGGCACGCTGGTGACCGTCGAGCCCGAGCCCGCCGCCACCAGGGCGGCGAGCGCCTGAGGGCCGGCGGGGGCAACCCGGCCCGGCGGGGGCAACCCGGGCCGGCGGGGGCAACCCGGGCCCGCGAGCGCCCGAGGGCCGGAGGACAACCCGGCCCGGAGGCTACGAGCCGGGCGCTGTCAGGCGCAGGACGAGGGCGACCCCGCCCAGGTAGCCGGCGTGCTCGCCGGCAGGCAACGCCTCCAGGTGCCGGGCGACCGTGGGCCAGTCGCCGCGGGCGACCGGGCCGGTGAGCGCGCCCGCCGGACCGGCCCGGGCGACGTCGTCGAGAGCGGCGCGGGCGAGAGGTAGGAAGTCCGCCAGCTCGAGGCCGGCGCCCCCGGCCAGGCGGGCGACCTGACCGAGCGTCGCGACCAGGTGGTTGGCCGCGACAGTGGCTGCGGCGTGGTACAGCCCCCGGGCGGCGTCGGGCACCTCGACCGCCCGACCGCCGAGCACCCCGGCCAGCTCGGCGGCCATCGGGTCGCCGGCAACCGCGAAGGTCACGCCCGATCGCAGCCGCGCCGATCCGGTCGCGGCGTCGGGCAGGGGCACGAGCGGGTGGAGGCAGCCCCGCCGGGGGTGGGGACCGAGGGCCTCGGTGCCGAGGGCGCCGGACAGGTGCACGACCACCGTCGTGCCCACCGGCCGGACAGCAACCGCCACTTCGGCGATGGCGGCATCGGGGGTGGCGACTACCAGCACGTCGACCCCCACGGCGGCGCCGGCCGGGTCGTCTGCTCGTCCGAGCAGGGGTGCGACCGTCCAGCCGACGGCCGACAGCGCCCCGGCGAGCGAGCGGCCGGCGCGGCCCGCGCCGATGATCCGCACCGAGGGCACCCGGGCGAGCATACCCCGGTGGGCTCGGCGTCAGTCCAGGTGGAAGATCTCCGGCAGGGGGCGCATCACCCGGTCGGCGTGCTCGCCGCCGAGCTCGAACAGCGCCGCCATCTCCGCCTGCCAGCGGGCGTTGACCTCCGTTGCGTCCATCGCGGCGCGACATGCCTCGAAGTCGTCGCACTCGAGATAGCCGACGAGGCGGCCGTCGTCGGCGAGGAACAGCGAGTAGTTGCGCCACCCGGCGGAGCGCAGCGCGTCGCGCATCTCGGGCCACACCTCGGCGTGGCGGCGCCGGTACTCCTCGACCCGGTCGGCTCGCACCTGCAACACGAAGCACACCCGCTCGCCCATCGCCTCTCCTCTCCGGCTCGCCCCTCGCTCCACCGGGCCTTGCAGGGGAAAAGGGAGCGAGGTAGCATTATATCGTTTCACACAGTCCGGGGGGGGCCGCTGGTCGGCCCGCCCCGGCACCCGACCAGCGAGGTAGCCGAATGCCGACCGATCCCGCCGTTGAACAGCTCCTCGGCCGCTCCCACCGTCTCG
>JAKABK010000206.1 GCA_021796905.1 Actinomycetes bacterium | reverse complement strand
GTCAGCCCTCGCCCACCGTCTGCGCACCGACGCCGACCAGTTCGACGCTCTCGCCGCACGCCTCTCAACCCCGGCTGTCGCCCGCTGGCAACGATCACCGAAGTCTCCCCAGACTCGATCACTGAAGCTCCCCACCCCTGAGGCGGGTGGTGGGGCTGTCACCTGTCGCCCGCCGTCCTGCGCTCCAGGGCAGATGGGGTCTCGGACAGCAACGACCGGCTCAGCCAGCGGCCAATTGATGCGCGGGGACCTCGAAGTCCTTGGCCGGCAATCCCCCGGCATCGTGTTGGATCGGGGTGACCCGCAATGGCTCGTCCTGGCAGGCAGGGAACACGACCGGCGACACCCGGATCGAGCCCCCCTCAGGCAGACCGAAGGCGACCGTCGCCCCCTGCCAAACTCCCCGTACAACCATCGGTCCCGGTGACGGAGAAGAACAACGCCTTGTGACCGGGGGTGAGGACGACCAGATGGGGGTGATGGAACCGTCCCGAAGGGTGGTCCGGGTCGGTGACCGACCCCGCCCGCCACCTCCCCACCGGCGAGGGCCGGAACGCCTGGTCGTCGGCGAACGTCGCGCTCAGGCTCGGGTAACCGATCATGCTGCACGACGACGACGAGGTGTTGGTGAGGACCACCTCGGTCGCCCACTTCAAAGGATCGTAGGGGAACGAGTACAGCTCGACGCGAAGCGTCGAGGCCGGGCACGCCCCGGGGGCTCCCGAGGGGATCGTCGTCGGCGAGGACCCCACAGCGACGCTCGTCGACGTCGACGTCGCCGCAATGCGACCACTCGAACCGCTGTGCCGCTGGCGCCGGTCGATCCACTGGCACTGCTGGTGGAGGTGGTGGTCGCACCCGAGCCGGTCGAGCCCGCGGAGGTCGTCATCGCGCTCCCGCACGCCGCCACCACCAACCCCGCCACCACCAACCCCGCCACCGCAACAAGGCCTTGGCGCAGCTTGGTCATGGTCCTAACCCTCCACTCTCGTCAGGTCGATCTGGTCGAAGTCCCCGCCGTTGGTGTGGTTCGCTGCCCACTGCCACGCGTCGGCGGTCGACGAGTCCTTGGTCTGCCCAGCGAAGAAGTACGCGCCGACACTGCCCAGCGACCACCCGAACGGCTCGTTGCTCTCGCTCGGCTGGACCGTCGTCTGGTCCCCGTAAGTCCGCTCCGGGATCGTCGGTAGGTACCCGTACTGACCCGAGATGCTCTCATTGGAGCACCCCATCCCCATGGTCCCCTGGTCCCAGGAGTTGCGGCTGGAGTACATCCCCGCCGTCACCCGGCCGCCGATACCGTCTCGGAAAACCGTTCCACACCCACCGGCCGTCCTGGGCCGTGCAACACTCCCAGCTGGACAGAACGCCAGGACTGCAGTCGCCGTAGTAGCAGTTGTTCCACCCGTCGCCACCCTCGACGTCGGCCCAGACAATCGGGCCTTCCCCCGAGCTGGTAACTGGTGCGGGTGGGTGAGCTTCGGGAATGACCCGGCCACCGGGCGTCGCCGGCGACGACATGTGCAGGAACCTACCGAGGCGGCGGTCACCGCCACGGTCTCCGGCATCGAACGCCAACGGGAGCCGGGTGGTGGGATGGGCAGCTCCCGTCGGCCGACAGTCTCCGAATCGGTCGCGGCATGGCGAGGCGCAGGCGGCCCAGGTCCGCCCGACCACCACCAAGGGCTACCGGCCGGATGTGCGCCGGCTGTTGTCGACGCGCTCGGTTTCCCGGCTCGACCAGGTGACCCATGCCGACATCGAAGCGCACTACCAGCGAGCCCGTGGCGAAGTCCTGGTGCCGGGGACCGCACCGCACCGCACCGCACCGCACCGTCTCCGCCTGGCTCCGCGCTGCCGGGCGCTCCGGGCACCTGGGCTGCAACCCGATGCGCCAGGTGCGGGTCCCGTCCGCCCCGCCACCCGAAGCGGTGCCACTGTCGGCCGACGAGGCACGAACGGTGCTCGCCGCCGCCCGGGGCTGGCACTACGCAGCACGCTGGTCTGTGGCCCTTGCCCTTGGGCTGCGCCAGGGGGAGAGACGCTCGGGTTGAGCTGGAACGACGTGGACCTCGACGGGGGGCGGCTCACCGTGCGCACACCGAAGTCCAGTACCCCGCGAAAGTCCAGCTCAGAGACGGTCAACCATGACTTTGACCGACTTCCTGGTCCGGATATCCCCCGCTCCACCGATCCCGAGCCTCACCCCAGGTGTCGATGGCCATGTTGTCGGCGCAGTGGTACGAGGTCTACCCTGCGAGAATACGATCGTGGTCCCAGGGCTCCGAGCGTTGACCAGGCATTCGTTGGGATGATTGCCTGGGTGCAGTCCTGTGTGCTGCAATCTACGCACTCCGGGTGCCGACCCGAGTCACGTGTCAGTGCCCCTCCGGACCCGGGACCGATTGCGACGGAGAGGAGAGCGATCGCGCGCGATCGCTGACGAGCCGGGCCGGCGCTCAACGGTAAGAGCGCGGGGAGTGAAGCACCGTCTGCGCCTGGTGACGGTCGTGCCCGTAGAACATGACGGCGTGCTCCTCCTCGGCGATGCGCTGCAACTCGAGTGCGCTCTTCCGGGCGGCGGCGGGGTCGGCCTGCCCGTCCCAGGCGTCGTGGTCCAGGTTCTCCTGGGTGTAGATGGCGTCCCCGCAGAGGATGACGTTCCCGGACTCGGCGAGGCGCACGAGGACCGACTGGTGGCCGACGGCGTGGCCCGGTGTGGGGATCACCTCCACCCCCGGGAGCACCGTCCTGGCCCCGTCGATCAACTCGTAGCGGAGCGCCGGCAGGTTCCAGTACTGGTTAGGGAACGACGGGTTCCCCTTGGCGAGCTCGTAGTGGTCCCGCTGGACCAAGAAGGTCGCCTTCTCGAGGAGGTCGTTGTTGCCGGCGTGGTCGAAGTGCAGGTGCGTGTTGATCACGTAGTCGATGTCCTGCGGGGCGATTCCGAGCTCGGCGAGGCGCCAAAGGAGACTGTCCTCCCGGCGCATGACCGGCACGAGGACCTCAGCGATGGGCTGCCCGCGCCAGGTGTGGTCCGGCTCATGGATGTGGACGCGGTTCATGCCGGTATCAACCATGACGAGGGTGTCGTCGTCGAGGCGCAGCAGATAGGCGGACACTGGGATGTGGATCCGCTTACCGTCCTCGACACCCGGGGCGATGACCTCGTAGACGCAGCAACAGTCGCCCAGAGGCAGGACGTACATCTCCACCGGGCAACCGTAACCGCTGGGTCGAGCAGGATCGGCGGTGTAGCCCACGTCCTGTCCTCGCCGCCCTTCGACACCCTCGCCGGACCCGCCGGACCCGCCCGGCTGACGACATCGGCGGAGGAGCCAGGAGCAGACGGCGTCTTCCGCTCGGAGCACCTCCTCCACGCCTACCAGGTGCGGGAGATCTGCGACCCTCGGACCTGCCCGACGGCCGCGGAGGCTGCCACGACCACGATCGGGCGGGCTCTACGGTGACCCCCGCTCCCCCACCGCCGACCCGCCAGGCGGTGACCGTCGACCGCCTGAGCGGCAGCCGTCGCGGGCCCGGCCCCGGGCTGGGGAGCGATCTCGGCGACGGACCCTCCTGCTTCGGTGGCGCCACCGACCCTCGCGAGCGGGCCGGCCACCTCGAAGAAGGGCCCGGGATCCTCGATGCGCTCCCCTCGGGCCAGTCGGCCGACCACCGCGGGGCCCACTACAACGACCAGAGGGGCGACATTCCTGCCCAGTCCGACCCCGGCGGGAGGGACCCCGTGCGGTTGGCGACCCAGTGGCCCAACCGGTCGCCGATACCCCGGTGGCTCACCCTTCTCGAGGCCTACCGGACAGACCAGACCGAGGTCCGCAGGGGGGTCGAGGCCGGTCCCGGGGGCGGGGTGGCGGTCCGATGACGGCCGGACTGGCGCCCTGCGGATGTCCGGACGCCAACGGTCCCGCCAGGCTCGGCGGCGGGACTCGGCGCCGCCCCCGACCGAGATGTGGCCACCAGCGACGTCGGCAGCCGTCGGTCCCACTCGGCCGCCGCCACCAGCCACCCCCGTGCCGGCAACGACTCGCGCGGGCCCACAGCGTGCGAGGCGACGGGCCGCGGTCCTGCCGGACCGGCCGCTCGACGAACCGTCGACGCCGAGCCGAGGATCGGGACGTAGTTGGGCGAAGACCGGGACGACCGTGGTCGACGCCCCATGGGCGGCGCGTCGTGGCGACCCACGGCCACCGTGCACGGGCCGTCGTCAGCAAGGATGCGCCGTTCCCAGCACCACAGGCCGCGCCCGCCACCGTGTGGCCGGTGCCGCTCATCGGGGGATCTCCTGGCCGGTGGGACCCTCGAAGGTCACCGGCGGCCGATCCGGCGGGTAACCGAACACGAGGAACTTGCGCAGCTCCTCCAACCGACTGTTGGCCGACGCGTTCATCGGGCACACCACGATCGCCCGAACCCCCGGCGCCCGGCCCGCCGCCCGGTCCCGAAGCACCCGGTCGACGATCGGCACGATGTAGGCGAGCGACTTGCCCGACCCCGTGCCCGTGGTCAGTACATACGACCTCCCATCCGCGGCCGCCTCGACGGCGTCGCGCTGATGGCGGTGGAAGACGATCGGGTCCCGACCGGTGTCGTCCGGCGACCGCTTGACCCGGAAGATCCGCTCGCACTCGGAGTGGAGCAGTCCCTCCCCCACCAGCTCGCCCGGCGTGCCCCCCGGCGCGAAGCTCGGGTTGAGCG
>JAKABK010000205.1 GCA_021796905.1 Actinomycetes bacterium | reverse complement strand
CCCGCCGGATCGAGGTCGGCTCGGTCCCCGTCGGCGGCGGGGCGCCGATCAGCGTCCAGTCGATGACCATAACCAAGACCGCCGACGTCGACGGAACCCTCGCACAGATCTACGCGCTGAAGGCCGCCGGCGCGGACATCGTGCGCTGCACCTGCAACGAGCGGGAGGCCGCCGAGGGGCTCGCCCGGATCGTTCCCCGCAGCCCGGTGCCGATCGTCGCCGACATCCACTTCCACGTGGAGATGGCCCTCGCCGCCCTGGAAGCCGGCGTCGACTGCCTGCGGCTCAACCCCGGCAACCTGCGCAAGCCCGAGGAGATCAAGCTCGTCGCCCGGGAGTGCAAGGACCGGGGGGTCCCGGTGCGTATCGGGGTCAACGCCGGCAGCCTCGACCCCCGCTTGTACAAGAAGTACGGCGGCGCCACCCCGGAGGCGTTGGTCGAGTCGGCCCAGACCGAGCTGGGACTGTTCGCCGAGGTCGGCTTCGACGACGTGAAGATCTCGGTGAAGGCCTCCAATGTCCCGCTCATGATCGAGGCCTACCGTCAGCTCTCGGAGACCGTCGACCACCCCCTCCACCTCGGGGTGACCGAGGCCGGCCCGCCGCCGGCGGGGACGATCAAGGCCACCGCCGGGATCGCCACGCTCCTCGCCGAGGGGATCGGCGACACCATCCGCTACTCGCTCACCGCGGATCCCGTCGAGGAGGCCAAGGCCGGGAGGGTGCTGCTCGAGGCGCTCGGCCTGCGGGAGCGCACCGGCGTCGACCTGATCGCCTGCCCGGCGTGCGGGCGCGCCGAGATCGACGTCTACAAGGTCGCCCAGGAGGCCCAAGCAGCCCTCGAGACCCGGTCGATCCCCTTGCAGGTGGCGGTCATGGGTTGCGTGGTCAACGGCCCGGGCGAGGCCCGCAGCGCGGATCTCGGGATCGCGGCGGGACGCCACCGGGGGCACCTTTTCATCCAGGGTCAGATCGTGAGGGTCGTGCCCGAGGACGAGATGGTCTCGGCGCTGGTGGAGGAGGCCGAGAAGCTGGTGAAAGAAGGTGTCGCAGCCCGCCTCGCCGCCGCCGACACCCACGCCGCAGCCGAGGCCGAGGCCGACCGCCGGGCCCTGCTCGACGACAAGGGGGCTGACGCGAACCGCAGTGAGGAGCGCGTCCAGCTGATCGAGAAGCGTCTGCGGGACGCCGTCGAGGCCGGTGGAGCCGCCGCCGGCGGGCCCGGGGGGACCGGATCCGACCAGGCGGTCTGAACCGGTACCCCTCAGCGGTCCCTCCCCGGCGTCGACCGGCCGCCGAGGGTCTGCTCAGTCGTCGTGGCCGCCTTGGACCAGCACGGTCATCCGGCGGACGCTCTCGCGCAGGTCCCGCCCCTCGACCCACTTTCGCCCAGCCCGCTCCATCCGGGCGTACAGCTCGGGGTCGCCGGCGAGCCGCTCGACGGCGTCGACCAGGGCTGGCAGGTCGTCCGCCCGGAGGGCAAGGTCCCGGCTGATCATCTCGTCGGTCGACGCCTTGCCGTGACCGGCGAGAGGGTTGAACGCGATCGTGGGTCGGGGGGTGCGCAGCGCCTCGAGCACGGTCACGCCGGCACCGTTGGTCACGATCACGTCGGCGGCGGCCATCAGCTCGTGCATGTTGTCGACGTAGTCGAAGACCACCAGCCGGTCCTCCGGCTGGCCGAGGGCGCGCAGGTCGGCGGCGAGTGCGGCGTTCTTCCCGCACACCGCGAGCAGCTGGACCGGGGTCGGGGCGGCGACGAGCGCCTCGACGGCGCGGTCGATCCCCCCGAGACCCCACGCCCCGCCGGTGACGAGCACCACGAAGCTGCCGGCGTCGATCCCTGAGCGGGCTCGGGCGTCGGCCTTGGAGACTGTCCCGAACGGTGGTTGCACCGGAGGCGCCCCGATCAGCATCCGCTCCTCGAACCCCGCGGTGCGGGCGTGGAGGTGGGCGGTGTCGTACATCACGTAGGTCTGGTCGATCCCGGCGTAGGCCCACAGCGGGTGGACGTGGAGCGCCGGGATGTAGGTGACCGTCGGCACCTCGAAGTCCCGATGGCGGCGGAGCCAGTCGAGTGCCGCCGACGCGAACGGGTAGGTCGAGATCACCAGGTCGGGGCGGCGCTCGGCGACGAAACCCTCGAGGCGCCGGCCGAAGAACGAGCCGATAACCGCTTTGCTCGCATCCGCGAACCAGTCGTACTTGCACAACCAGTCGTAGAACACCTCGTAGGAGCGCGGCACCGATCTCATCTGGAACCCGTATCCCCAGCTCGCGGCCCGGGCGAAGGGCAGGCCCCGCAGCTCGAGGGTGTCGAAACGCTCCACCGCGCAGCCAGGCCACACCTCGGCGATCGCAGTCGTGAGGGCGGCCGCTGCGGCGTTGTGCCCCTCGCCCATCTCGGCGGAGAGGATGAGCACCCGGGTCGGGTAGGGGTGGGTGGCGACCCCTGGTCGATCGCTGTCGGCTTCTCGTAGCATTGCGTCGTCGCCGGTTCTCATGTCCTCGCTCCCTGATCCCTCGGAGGTTCGGTCCTCGAAGGTCCCGGCGTGCTGATCGCCGGGAGCCTCCTTGCGCTGCTCTGCGGTCTGGTCAACGCCGCCGCCGCCGCGATAGAAAAGCGCGAGAGCGTCCGGGCTCCGGGCGGGGCCGGTTTCCGGCTGCTCTCCCAGCTGGTCCGCCGCGGATGGTGGCTGGTGGCTATGGCCCTGAGCGTAGTGGGCTGGGTGAGCGAGGCGGCAGCCCTTGCCCTCGCCCCGGTGTCGGTCGTCGCCAGTCTCCGCTCGACCGGCCGGGGTGGACTGGTGCTGGTCGGTCACCGCTGGCTGGGGGAGCGCTTCACCAAGCGGGAGCTGGTCGGGGTGGTCCTGCTCGCCGCCGGCGGGCTCGCCGTCGCGCTGAGCGCGGGGGGCAACGGGCCTCCCGAGCTGCCCCTGTCCAACCTGGTCGAGGTGGTGCTGGGAGGGGCGGTGGTCGGGCTCACCCTCCTCCTGCGCCTGAGCCGGCGGGGAGTGGTGGCCGGGGCGGCCGTCGGTGTCCTCTACGCCGCGACCGGTATCTACACCAAGGAGATCGGCGACCGCGTCGCCCGCCTCGGGTGGGGGGCGGTGCCGGGCCTGGCCCTGTCGCCCGGGCCGTGGATCATGATCGCCCTCAGCGTGTGGGCGATCGGCGTCACCCAACGCGCGTTCCGCCGGGCCAATGCCGCCAGCGTGTCCGCGGCTTCCACGACGGTGTCCGGTCTCGGGCTGATCTTCTTGTCGGCGGTCCTCTACGAGCGGCGCCTGGTGCCCCTGCCGCTCGCCGTGCCATTCGCCATCGGGTTGCTCATGTCGGTCGTCGGCGCCCTGCTGCTCACCGTCGGCAGCGTCGACCGGGACCACACCACCGGGTCGACCGCGGTCGCCGCCGGTCGACCCGGGGCGAGCGGGGCTGCCGGGAAACCGGGCGGCGGTCCCGCCGGCTCCGGGCAAGACTGACGGCATGCCCCCCGAAGTCCGACCCATCCGGCCCGACGAGCGCACCGCCTGGGCACGCTCGGTCGGAGTTCCGTTCCTGCGCCCGGTCACCGAGGACCCCGCCGACGACGAGCAGCACTGGGAACAGCCCCCGCTCGATCGTACCTGGGCGGTCGTCGACGACGACCGCTTCGTGGGTAACGCAGCGGTCCTCGACCGCCGGGTCAACCTCCCGGGACCGGCCGGGGTGGACTGCCCGGTCGTGCCGCTCGCTGCGGTCACCGCCGTCGGGGTGCACCCGAGCCACCGCCGCCGGGGCTTGCTGGGTCGACTGATGCAGGCGATGCTCGGCGACGCGGTGCGTCGAGGGGATCCGCTCGCCGGGCTCCAGGCGTCCGAGGCGGCCATCTACGGACGCTTCGGGTTCGGGGTGGCGACCTTCGCCGCCAGGCGTCGCATCGACACCCGCCGCAGCTCGTTCTCGGGCAAGGTCCCCGACGTCGAGGTGCGCCTGCTCGGGCCGTCCGAGGCCGCCGAGGTCCTCCCCGGGCTGTTCGAGAAGTCGATCGCCCGTACCCCGGGCCAGGTGGACCGGACCGAGGAGACCTGGAAGTGGGAGGTGTTCGACGACTTCCCCGCCTGGCGCCGGGGTCGCAGCGCCAACTTCTACGCCGTCTCCGACGACGGCTACGCCCTTTACCGGGCCGAGCCGATAGCGGGTGCCTCCGGCCACCGCCTCCACGTCCACGAGGTGTGCGCCGTTTCTCCCGACGCCGAAGCCGCCCTGTGGCGCTTCCTGTTCGACATCGACCTCGCGCTCGAAGTCGAGGCCCGTCCCCGACCGGTCCTCGACCCGCTCAGCTTCCGTCTCGTCGACCCCCGGGCTCTCGAGACGACCGGTGTCACCGACTTCCTCTGGCTCCGGGTCCTCGATCCGGTCGCGCTGCTGACGGCACGGGCCTACCGGGCGGCCGGCCAACTGGTGCTCGACGTCGGCGCACCGACCGCAGCGGTGCTCGAGCCCGACCCCGCGGTCGGGCGCTTCGTGCTCGACGCCTCCCCCGACGGTGCCAGCTGCGTGCCGGCACCGGCTCGTCGAGCGGCCGACCTGCGGCTCGGTGTCGCCGAGCTCGGCACCCTGCTCACCGGGGCGGTCACCGCCTGGGACCTTGCCGCCGCGGGTCGTCTCGAGGAGCTGCGCCCCGGCGCGCTGGGCGTCGCCGACGCCCTCTTCGCCACCCGGCCGGCGCCCTGGGACATCACCGGGTTCTGA
>JAKABK010000204.1 GCA_021796905.1 Actinomycetes bacterium | reverse complement strand
CCGGTCCCTCGACAATCACAGGGAACCCGAGCTCGGGCTCTGATCTGAGAGGCCGACCGGTCCGTCTTCAGGAGACCTGACGAGGACTGCGCTGCTGGCTGGGGGAGGGAGCTGACCCGCTCGGCCCGGCGACCTGGCTCGCCGCCGATGCACTACCCAGCATCTGACCGGTAGAGGTGCACTGCAAGTCGTGACAAGTTGCGTTGCAACTTCAAGGGGGATTGCGCCATGCACCCCCCCTGAACAGGGGGTTCGCGTGCGCTCGGAGGGATTCGAACCCCCAACCTTCTGATCCGTAGTCAGATGCTCTATCCGTTGAGCTACGAGCGCTGGCTCCGACGAGGAGCACGACGATCCTAGCCGGGCCCGCAGGGGGGTCCGGGGAGAACGACCGGCCAACCGCCGGGTCGTTGCCGGAGGTCGGTAGCTGGTGGGTGACGACCCGCAGTGCTGCTCAGGTCGTCGGGCTGGTCGTCGTCCCCACCGAGCCGGTGGTCGTGGACGTCGTGGCGGTGCTGCCGGACGAACCGGGAGCGACAGTGCTCGACGAGCTCGACGAGCTCGACGCGCTCGACGACGTGGACGTGGACGTCGACGTGGACGAACTGGACGTGGACGTCGACGTGGACGTGGACGTGGACGTCGGTACGCTCGAGTTGGGTGAGGGCATCTCGAAGGTGAAACCGGTGCTCCTAGACTTCGCCGTGCTCCCCGGGGCCGGGGTGACGGTGACGGTGAGGGTCACCTGCTTGCCGATAGGCGGATCGAGGGCGCCGACGGTGAGCGCGTAGGAGCTGCCCGGGTCGAGGGCGCTGACCGTCCCGCTCGCCTTGGATGCGCCGGCCGCCGGCGAGATCGAGGCCGTGACGGTGAGGTTGTCGAGGGTCTGGTTGCCGGTGTTGCCGATCACCACTGCCACTTCCAGGTGGTGGTCGGGCGAGAGGATCTGCACGCCGTTACGGGTGCTGACCGCCGCCGGGGTGGTGCTGATCGCCTCGACGGTCACCGCCGAGACCGTCTTCAGGCTCACCCGCCGGTGCAGGGCGGTGAGGAACGCCGACTCGGCAGCGGCGCTCGTCGACCCGCCCGCGGCGCCCGAACTGCCCGACGCCGAGGACGACCCGGGCGACGCGGAGGAACCCGAGGTCCCCGTCGACCCGCCTGCGGTGACGGCGGGGACCCAGGCCGTCACCGGCATGTGCAGGTGCAGCCATCCCGGCAGGGTGCCGGCGAACAGGGAGCACGCCTCGTCGGCGACCTCCAGGCGGGTCACTGCGGTGGCCAGCACTCTGCTCGCCCGGGTGATCGCGCCGACCCCGATCGGAGCCGACAGGGCGGAGACCACCGCGGAGGTGATCGCCGCCGCCTCCCGGGAGCGGACCATCAGGCAACTGTCGAGCAGGCCGGCGGCGTCGCCCAGGTCGCTAGGCGCTCGCAGGCTCTCCACGCGCCGCAGCGTCGAGGCCGCCCCGGAGCGGAGGTCGTCGAGCCCGAGGCGAACGGCGGCACCGGAGGTCGGTGAGGTGTCGGAGAAGAAGGCGTCGAGCTCCCGGCCCTGCACCGCCGAGGCGGCGACGAGCGGAATCACCCGATCGACCCACACCGAGGCGGTGAGCTGGCGGGTCGGGCCGGGGGACCGGGAGCGGACCGACGCGTCGACGAACAGCACCAAGATGGTGACCACGATCCCGACGGCGAGCCACCGCCGTCCCGTCGGCCGTCTGGGGCTGCGGGTGGCGAGCGCCATGAGGCGACGAGCCTAGTGACCCGTACGGACGCTCACCGGCCGGGTCCTGGCAGGATGGGGGGATGCGATACCGCCAACTCGGTGACTCCGGCCTGACTGTTTCGGTCGTCGGTCTGGGCTGCAACAACTTCGGTGGTCGGATCGACCTCGAGGCGTCCCGGGCGGTGGTGGAGCGGGCCCTCGACCTCGGGGTGACACTTCTCGACACCGCCGACACCTACGGGAACCGAGGCGGATCCGAGGAGGTCCTCGGCGAGGTCCTCGGCCGTCGGCGGGACGAGGTGGTGATCGCCACCAAGTGGGGCAACGAGATGGGGACCGGCGAGCGCGAGGCGCGCGGGGGTCGGCGCTACATCCGTATGGCCGTCGAAGCCAGCCTACGGCGGTTGCGCACCGACCGCATCGACCTCTACCAGCTGCACAACCCCGACCCGAGGACCCCGATCGGGGAGACGCTCGCCGCCCTCGACGAGCTGGTCGACGAGGGCAAGATCCGCTACGTCGGCTCCTCCAACTTCGCCGCCTGGCAGGTCGCCGACGCCGACTGGACCGCGCGCAGCGCGGGCCTCGAGCGGATGATCTCCGCCCAGAACCACTACAGCCTCCTCGAGCGCGGCGTCGAGACCGAACTGCTACCCGCGTGCCGGCGCTTCGGGGTCGGGGTCCTCCCCTACTTCCCTCTTGCCAACGGACTGCTGACCGGCAAGTACCGACGAGGCGAGCCGATGCCGGAGCGGACGCGGCTGTCGGGCCGGGACATCGAGGCTTCGACCTTCGAGCGGATCGAGGCATTGGAGCGTTTCGCGCTCGAGCGGGGCCACAGCCTGCTCGAGCTCGCCTTCGCCGGCCTGCTCGCTCACCCCGAGGTCGCCTCGGTGATCGCCGGCGCCACCCGTGCCGAGCAGGTCGAGGCCAACGTCGCCGCCGGCGAGTGGGAGCTCGACCCCGAGGAGCTCGGCGAGCTGGACTGAGCAGCGCCGGGTCCCCGATCGTGAGCGACAGCGACCCCCGTCCGCTCCTGCGGCGGCCGCGAACCGCGGGGAGGTGCGCGGGGAGACCGCTCCCGACGGAGCCGACGGTGCCTCTCGACGCCTCCGCGGACCTGGTGCTCGACGCCTGTCGGGCGGCTCAGGGCCCCTATCGGGCGAACACCGCAGCGTCGTCGGCGAACGCTTTGACCTCGATGGCGTTGCCGGCCGGGTCGAGGAAGAACATGGTCCACTGCTCGCCGGCCAGGCCCGCGAAGCGGAGGTGCGGCTCGATGACGAACCCGACTCCGGCTGCGCGCAAGCGACCCGAGAGGAGGTGGAAGTCCTCGGTCCCCAGCAACACCCCGAAGTGGGGGACCGGCACGTCGTGGCCGTCGACGGGGTTGCGCCCCGCCACGTGTTCCCCGGCCCGGGGAACCAGGTGGGTCACGAGCTGATGACCGTAGAGGTCCCAGTCGACCCAGGTGTCGGCCTCCCGGCCCTGCGGGCAGCCGAGCACCCCCCCGTAGAAGGAGCGGGCTGCGTCGAGGTCGTCGACCGCGACGGCGAGGTGGAAGCGCGGCCGGGGGCTCATCGAGCCCCGGTGAGCAGCTCGACGACCGCTGGTGTGTCGGTCAGGTCCGGCAGGACGGCGTCGGGCCCGAGAGCGGTCAGCTCGTCGATCCCGTACCGGCCGGTCGCGACGAGCAGGCAGCGCACCCCACCCGCCCGGGCGCACTCGAGGTCCCGGGGGGTGTCGCCGATGACCCAGGTCGCGTCGGCGGGCACCTCCGAACCGAGGGCCTTGGCGGCCCGCTCGACAGCGATCGGCACCAAGGCGTTGCGATCGATGTCGTCGCTGCCGTAGGCGCCGAGCTCGAAGTCGACCAGGTCGTCGAGACCGAAGGCGGCGAGCTTGACCCGGGCGTTCGGGCGGAGGTTCCCGGTGAGGACCCCGCAGGCCACGTCCGGCACTCCGGCGAGGGCGGTGAGCAGGTCGGCGACGCCGGGGCACGCCTGACCCCGCTCGGCCAGGCGTCCGGCGACCCCGGCGAGCCGGGAGACCAGCCGGTCGAGGACCGCCTGCAGGATCCCCGGTTCGGGCTCGACGCCGAGAAGGGCGAGCTGCTCGGTGACGATCAGCGGGTCGGTCTTGCCGCTCATGGCGACCCTCTCGTCTGGGGCCTCGCCGATCACGTCGGCGACGGCGAGGTCGAAGACCTCCGAGCCGAGCGGCCCGGTCCGGACCAGGGTGCCGTCGATGTCCCACAACAGCAGGCGGGCGGCCACCCGGGCAGGTTACCTGCCCTCCGGGCAGGGCAGACTCCCGCCATGGACATCACGCCGGTGCGCATCACCGAGACCGACGAGTGGAAGGCTCTCGCAGCCCACCAGCGCAGCCTGGCAGGTCGGCACCTACGCGACCTGTTCGCCGACGACCCGGGCCGTGGCGAGACGCTGACCGTCGACGCCGCCGACCTGCACCTCGACTACTCGAAGAACCTGCTCACCGCCGAGACCGTCGGTCTCCTCGTGGCGGTAGCGGAGCGCGCCGGGCTCCGGGAGCGGATCGAGGCGATGTTCGCCGGGGAGCACATCAACCTGACCGAGGACCGCGCGGTCCTCCACGTCGCCCTCCGGGCGCCCGAGGGTGCCCGGATCACGACCGACGGCCACGACGTGGTACCCGACGTGCACGCGGTCCTGCGGAAGATGGAGGACTTCTCCCGACGGGTCCGGGGCGGTGAGTGGCGGGGGCACACCGGCAGGCGTATCCGGGCGGTGGTCAACATCGGTATCGGGGGTTCGGACCTCGGTCCGAAGATGGCCTACGAGGCGTTACGGGACCGAGCGGACCGTTCGATGGTGTTCCGTTTCGTCTCGAACGTGGACGGCAGCGACATCTGGGAGGCGACCTGCGACCTCGAACCGGCCGAGACGCTGTTCGTGGTGAGCTCCAAGACCTTCACGACCCTGGAGACGATCACCAACGCGACCACCGCCCGGGACTGGCTCCTCGCC
>JAKABK010000203.1 GCA_021796905.1 Actinomycetes bacterium | reverse complement strand
GTCTCCACACCACCGCCGCCGGCCAGGGCGACCACCACCAGGTCGAGGAAGCTGGAGAGCGCGTGGCGGAAGTCCCGTCGCCGACGCCCGGCGTCGGCGTGGATGCCGAGATCGGGCAGCACGAACCCGGCCACCATAAAGATCAGCGACGCCCACAGCGGCACCACGAGCGGCAGGTGGGCGCCGCCCAAGAGGAGCAGCGCGGCGACGGCGGGGGCGAAGAGGAGGCCGACGAGCGCGAGGGTGACCTTCTCGGCCAGGTGGCGCTCGGGGCTGCGGCCGAGGACCGCGAGGTCGCGGCGCACCGTGGTCGGGACGAGCCAGCCGGCTCCGGAGCGGGTGAGGGCCCGGGCGGCGGGGCGGCCCAGTCGGGCGGCGTACCCGCCCTCTACCTCGGGGCTGAGCACGGGGGCGGGGTCGGGGGGGCGGCGGAGCTGGGCGAGGGCGTGGGCGAGGGAGGGGCGGGGCGGGTAGAGCCCGCGGGCGACGAGGAACAGGCCGCCGCCGACCCCGGCGCCGCAGAGGAGGGCGAGGATCACGTCGGGATCTCCGAAGTTCTGTCGGCAATCGCGAACTCGGGCCCTGCCTCTTTCGTCAAGAACCTCTCGGTGACAGACGGCCGGGTCATCTTGGCGAGCCACAGGAACGACACCGTGAACACCGCACCGACGAGCAGGAGGACGAGCTGGCCGACGGCGGAGTCGTAGGGGGCGAGGTAGCCGCGGTTGAGCACGGCCAGACCGAGGACGAGGCCGCCGGTGGCCCCTACGATGACCTTGACCGACGTTCGGGTCCGTGCCCGGCCGGCCTCGACCCGCAATCGCATGGTGGCCTGGTCCCGGGCCGCCTGGGCGAGGGAGCCGAGCAGCTCACCGAGGCGTTGGGCCTGGTGCTCGGCGGCCAGGATGAGCGCAGCAACCACGAGGTCGCAGGTCGGGTCGGCCACCTCGTCGGCGAAGGCCCGGAGCGCCGGGGCGAGCCGCTCGCCTTCCAGGCGGACGGCGAGGGTGGCGACCTCGGCCCGGATGGGCAGCGGGGCGACAGGGGCGGTGGCGACGATGGCCTGCTCCAGGCCTGCCGCGCCGGCCATGGTGTCGCGCAGCATCTCCGCCCACCCCGCGATCGCCTCGATCCGCCCTACCACCGCCTGCGCGCCGCTAGTGCCCACGAGCAGTCCCGGGGCGCCCCAGCCGGCCAGGGCGGCCAACAGGGCGCCGACAGGCCAACCGGTGGTCGCACCGACCAACACGGCGCCACCGACGGCCAGGCCGATACGGAGGTTGGCCCGCTCGACCTTCGGGCGAGACGACGCCCGGGTGGGGCGCGGCAGGTCCACGCCGCGTAGACCCGCCCAGATGACGACCAGGCCGAGCCCGACCCCGGCCCCGCAGAGGGTGGCGAGGGCGGTCACTGCTCCCACCACCCTTGGGGCCGGTCCAGCAGTCCCGGGTCGAAGCCGACCGCCACCAACTGGTCGAGGGTCTCGTTGCGCAGCGGGACCCCGGGGACCGCCCGGCCGTCTGGTCCGGGGCGGAAGATCTCGTTGGAGACGACCATCGGCCCCTCGGCGTCGACCACCTCCCTGATCGAGGCGACGAACCGGCGGTCCCCGTCTTGGGCCAGGTGGATCACGAAGTGCACGGCGTTGGCCACCAGCAGATTGGTCGCTTCCAATGGCAGGCGTTCGGGGGCCTGCACGGCATAGGTGGCCAGCTTGGAGAACGCCCCCTTCGACGAGGAGGCGTGCAGCGTGGCCATCGACCCGTCGGTGCCCTGGGACATGGCGTTCAACAGGGCGAGGACCTCCTCGCCTCTGGCTTCGCCGACGATCACCCGATCGGGGCTCATGCGCAGTGCCCAACGGACCAGCTCGGCCAGGCTGACCCCGCCCTCGCCTTCCAGGTTCGGTTCGCGGGCTTCGAGGGCGACCACGTCGGGGTGCAGGTCGCCGAAGCGGTCGAGTCCGAGCTCGAGGGAGTCCTCGATGGTGATGAGCCGCTCGGACGGCGCGATGTCGGCCGCCATGGCGCGGAGCAGCGTGGTCTTGCCCGCTCCGGTGCCCCCGCAGATGATGCACGACTTCTTTGCCAGCATCACCGAGCGCACGAACTCACGTAGGGCCAGGTCCAAGGTGCCCATGGCGATCAGCTCGTCGGGGGTGATGCGCAGGTAGCGGTGGCGGCGGATCGACAGGCACGGCCGGGCCGCGACCGCCATCAGCGCGAACAGCCGGGACCCGTCGGGGAGCTGGAGGGACAGGCGAGGCGAGCCGCGGTCGAAGCGGCGCTCGCCGATCCCGGTGCGGGCCGCGGCGGTGCGCAGCATCTCCTCCAGCTCCTCGTCGGAGCCGGCGATGGGTGCCACCTGCTCGCTGCGGCCATCCGCGTAGCGGACCCACACCTGGTCGCAGCCATTGGCGTTGATGTTCTCGATACCCGGGTCGTCCAACAGCCGCTGGAGGCGGTTGAGGCGGAACAGGGCGTCGAAGACCGCCCGGGACAGCTCGTCCTCTTCCGGTGCCGTCATGACCGCCGTGCGCTCCCGCAGCGCCTGGCTGGCCCGGCGTTCCAACGCCTCGGCGATCAGCTGGCGTCCGAGCGCCTGCTCGTCCGCGGTGCCGAGCGGCGGGCGACCGGCCAGGGCCAGGTCACGCTCGCGACCGGACAGGGCGGCGAGCACCTCGGCCCGCAGGTCCCCGACCAGCGCGTTGTCCGCGCTCACCGTGGCATCCCCAACCGCCCAACGCTCACTGCGATACCTCCTCGGGCGTGCTGCCGTTCGTCGATCGGGCCACCAGGTCGGCCCGCCAGGCTCCGAGCACCCGGGTCCGCAACGCTCCCGCCCGCGAGCGTGTCGACGCCGCTGGCACCTCGCCCGACGCGCTCGCGACGGCCGGGGAAGCGCCTGCCAGCTCCTTGGCGAGCCGGTCGGCCAGCGACCGGGCGGCGCGTACCAGCGGCGAGAGCCGCACCTCGCGGGCCGACGCCGAGACCGAGACGAGCGCCCCGGCGGCCTCGGGATCCCACGGCAGGCGGGCAAGGACCTCGACGCCGAGCGCTGCGGCGATCTCCGTGTCGGGATAGGGGCCGTCGCCCACCAGCACCAACGCGACGCGCTCTGAGTCGACGGGGTTGGCCTCTTGCCAGGTCGCCAGGGCGTGCAGGTCGGCCAGACGCGGCCGGGAGACGAGCACCACCGCGTCCGCTCCTTCGAAGACCTCAGCCCCAGGCGCACCGGGCCCGAACCGGCCGCAGTCCACCAGCACATCCGCGTCGAGCATCCCGAGATGGCTGGACAGGCCGGGCAGCATCCCGAGGGCGCTGCGGGCCTGGTCGGCCGACGCCGGGCCGGCCAGCACCGCCGCCCCGCCCGCCAGCTCCTGGCAGTGCTCCCAGACGAGATCGGGGTCCAAGGTGCGCCGAGCCGCCGCCGCCAGGCTCACCAGGCTCGGCTCGGGCGGCCATCCCGACGCCGCGGCCAGGGTCCCGCCGGCAGGGTCGGCCTCGACGAGCAGGATCCGGCGCTCCTTGGGCCAGGTGGCGGCCAACGCCAACGCCATGGTCGTCACCCCGCACGAGCGGACCGAGCCGAGCGCCACCACCGTCACCGTCAGGCCCCCGACCCGATCTCGACGAGGCTGGCCTGCCCGGCGGCGGCCAGCGCGGCGACCTCGTCAGCATCGGTGCTCGACACCTGGAGGGAGAACACCGTCGGGCTGCCCGACCCGGCCGGCGCCGCGTCCACGGCCAGCACCGTCGCCGCCACCGGGCTCCCGCTCGTGACGCTTGCGGCGCCGCTCCCCGACGACGCCGAGGTGACCGGCACCACCTGCACCCGGTCGCCCGGAGCGAGGTCCGGCGGGTAGCCGCCGGCCTTGAGGCCGACCGCCACCACGTCCGACCCCGACCCCACCGGCGATGCGGCCCCGACCTCGGAGCTGGTCAGCAGCGCCCCGGCCACCAGTGGGACCGCCACGCGGCGACCGACCACGCTCGATTCCTCCGCGGCCGGGACAACCTGCAGACCGGCACCGGTCGACACCCGTGCCGCTCGCAGGTCGCCGCTCGTGAGCACCTGCCCGGCGGCGATCGGCTGGGCGACCACGAGGACCTGCTCCCTGCTACCGAGGTGCAAGGAGGCATCGGCGAACGCCAAGGCGAAGCCGACCACCAGCAGCACCCCCACCACGACGAGCGGCAGCTGGCGGTGGCGACGCGAGGTCGGGCCGCGCCCGCCCGCCGCCCGGGCGCCCTCCGGTGCCCGCTGGCCGTTGGTCCGGGTTGGTGCAGCAATGCTCGCCATCGCGTCGCCTCCTTTTCCTTTGGCTCCCCGGTCAGTTGCCTCCCCCGGTCGGGGTGTTGATCGCCTGCGACTCGGTCACGGTCACCGCCACCTGGGCGGCCGGGCCGGCCTGGAGCCCGAGGTTCCCGCCCCCCGGCGCGCCTATAGCGGTCCAGGTGACCGACCAGTAGAGGGTGGCGGTCACCTGGTAGGTGCCGGCCTGTGCCCAGGTGTACGAGCAGTTCGTCGTCGCGTTCGGTGCGGATGCGCTGTAGGGGGTGCCCGGACCGGCACAGGTCACGATGTCGCCGTCGCCCATGTTCCAGACGACCTTGGTCGGCGTGGCGGTCGCCGTCGTGGTCACCGGGCCTGCCGTCGCCGATGCCGTCACCGTCCGCCACGACCCCGGCCCGAGCCAAAGCCACGAGGCCACGCCAACCAATTGCGGCGAGCCGTCCGGCG
>JAKABK010000202.1 GCA_021796905.1 Actinomycetes bacterium | reverse complement strand
GGGCGACGGCGAAGTTGTCAGCCTGGTGCCGTCCGTGCACCCCGAGCCAGACCCCCTCGTAGGTCGCCCCCGGCGTCCAGACATCGACGCTCCGGCCCCCCACCGCCGAGCGGTGCCGGGAACAGCCGAAGTCTGCTCCCGGCACCCAACGGTGGGTATCCGGGGCACGCTCGTCGTCCCAGGTCTCGGCGTCGCCGGATACCACGGCTCCGAGACCGGTCGTGACCTCCACCACCGCGCCGATCCCCGCCACCGGGTCGGTGGTCTCGCTTCCCGCCTCGAGCACCGCGGCGTGCACGGGACGGTCCGAGAACCAGCTGAGGCCGCCGGCGAGGAGCAGCTCTGCCCGAGCTGGCACGACCCCGGCCAACAGCGGCTCGAGGACCGCCAGATCGGAAAGCAGCTCGGCGAGCGCGCTGTCACCGACCACCTCCCCGCCGACTGCGAGGCGTTCGTTGACCCGGGACAGGTGCGGTGAGGTGACCGTGCCCACCGACAACCCCTTGGAGCCGATCAGCGCGCCGATCGCCCGCACCACCGCAGTCTTGCCACGACGCCCCGAGACCACCACGACCGGCATCGAGCGTTCCGGGTTGCCGAGCACGTCGAGCAGCGCCCGCACCCGCTCGCTCCCCGCGCGGTCGGCGACGCCGGGACGCGACACCGGGGGGTCGTGACGGTCCAGCCAGGCGAGCGCATCGCCCAGTTCCATCGGGGCGGGGACGGATCGTCTCCCCGGTCCGGGAGGGCTCAGCTGGCCGCCCGCCGCGGGCGGGTGTCCTTGGTCGACTCGACGCTTCGCGGGACCAGCGTCGGATTGACCCGCTCGAGGACCACCGAGCGGTCCACGAGGCACTGGCCGATGTCGCTGCGGCTCGGCAGGTCGTACATCACCTCGAGCAGCACCTCCTCCAGGATGGCGCGAAGCCCCCGCGCCCCGGTCCCGCGCAGCAGCGCCTGCTCGGCCACCGCCTCCATCGCGTCCTCGGTCAGCACCAGCTCGACGTTGTCCAGCTCGAAGACCCGACGGTACTGCTTCACCAAGGCGTTCTTCGGCTCGTTCAGGATCCGCACCAGCGCGCACTTGTCGAGATGCGACACCGCCCCGATCACCGGGAGGCGTCCGACGAACTCGGGGATCAACCCGAACTTGAGTAGGTCCTCGGGGAGGACCTGGGCGAGCAGGTCGCCCTCGCCCCGCTCCTGAGCCCGTCGGATGTCGGCCCGGAAGCCGATCCCCTGGCGACCGAGACGGTTCTCGATGAGCCGGTCGAGTCCGGCGAAAGCCCCCCCGCAGATGAACAGGATGTTGGTGGTGTCGATCTGGATGAACTCTTGGTGGGGATGCTTGCGGCCGCCTTGGGGGGGCACCGAGGCGGTTGTCCCCTCCAGGATCTTGAGCAGCGCCTGCTGCACGCCCTCTCCGGAGACGTCACGGGTGATCGAAGGGTTCTCGCTCTTTCGGGCGATCTTGTCGATCTCGTCGATGTAGATGATCCCCGTCTCGGCCCGCTTGACGTCGTAGTCGGCGGCCTGGATCAACTTGAGCAGGATGTTCTCGACGTCCTCACCGACATATCCCGCCTCGGTGAGCGCCGTCGCGTCCGCAATGGCGAAAGGCACGTTCAGCATCCGGGCGAGGGTCTGGGCGAGGAACGTCTTGCCGCAACCGGTCGGGCCGAGAAGCAAGATGTTCGACTTCTGCAGCTCGACCTCGCTGTCGGCGTAGCCCCCCGCTTGGACCCGCTTGTAGTGGTTGTAGACCGCTACCGACAGGATCTTCTTCGCCCGCTCCTGCCCGACCACGTAGTCGTTCAAGAAGTTGAAGATCTCGATGGGCTTGGGGAGATCGTCGAAGCGGACCTCGGAACCTTCCGACAGCTCCTCTTCGATGATGTCGTTGCACAAGTCGATGCACTCATCACAGATGTAGACCCCCGGCCCGGCTATCAGCTTCTTAACCTGCTTCTGGGACTTTCCACAGAACGAGCACTTGACCAGGTCGCTCGACTCCCCGAACTTCGCCATCCGATTCCCCCCGGACCTCAGCCGACGCCTGCGGCCTGCGGCAGAGCTGCTAGCTCCCTCGAGGTGATCACCTCGTCGATCAGGCCGTACCGCTGCGCCTCGTCGGCGCTCATTATGAAGTCTCGGTCGGTGTCTGCGGCGACTTTCTCCACCGGCTGGCCGCTGTCGGTGGCGAGCATCTGGTTGAGCAGGTCACGCATCCGGATGATCTCCTTGGCCTGGATCTCGATGTCGACCGCCTGACCGGCGGCGCCCCCGTAGGGCTGGTGGATCAGGATCCGGGTGTGGGGGAGGGCGAAGCGTTTGCCGGCGGTGCCACCGGCGAGGATCACCGCCGCCGCCGACGCCGCCTGACCGTAACAGAACGTCGAGATGTCGTTCTTCACGAACTTCATGGTGTCGTAGATGGCGAACAACGCCGTTATCTCGCCGCCGGGCGAGTTGATGTAGATGCTGATGTCCTTGTCAGCGTTCTTGTACTCCAGGTACAGCAGCTGGGCGCAGACCGCGTTGGCCACATAATCGTCTATGGGGGTGCCGAGGAAGATGATGTTCTCCTCGAGCATCCGGGAGAACAGGTCGTAGCCGCGCTCCCCCCGGTTGGTCTGCTCGAAGATCCCCGGGACGTGGTACTGGGCTAGAGGACTGGTCACGCTTCTCCACTCTCCGGGTCAGCGCTCGGATCGGTCTCGGGGTCGCCGTCTGGTCCGCCCGACGGCGTCCTGGCGGCGGGTTGGGGCTCGCTCGGGCTCTCCGGGGCGAGCAGACTTCGGTCGACGGGCTGGCCATCGGGATCGACTAGCTCCACACGCTCGACGAGCCAGTCGAAGGCCTTTGACTTCCTCAGGTCCGAGACTACCGCGGACATCTGCCCGTTGCTCTCTAGAGCGAGGCGAAGCTGCTCGGGCCGCTGGCCGTAGGCCTGGGCCAACCTGGAGATCTCGGCGTCGACCTCCTCGGGGGTCGCGTCGATCGACTCGGCGTCGGCAACCGCCCGCAGTGCGAGGTCGGCCTTGACCGCGGGGACGGCCTCCGCCCGCAGCCCGGCGACGATCGCCTCCTCGTCCTGCCCGGTGATCTTCATGTACTGGACGATGCTCATCCCCTGCGCCTCCAGGCGGTGGGCGAAATCGTGGGCACGCCGCTCGAGCTCGTCGCGTACCAGCGGCTCGGGGGGCTCGAGGTCGACCAGCTCGACCAGCGCACCCATCGTCCCGTTGCGCCAGGCATAGGACACCTCGAGCTTGCGTGCCTCCTCCAAGCGCCGACGGATGTCGCTTCGCAGCTCGGCGACGGTCTCCATCTCCGAGGCCTCCGAGGCCCACTCGTCGGTGGGCTCGGGGAGCACCTTCTCCTGGACCTGCTTGACCAGCACCCGGAGTGACACCACCCCGTCGGGCAGCTCGGCGTCGAAGCTCAGGATGTCCCCCGGCTTTGCTCCTTGCAAGCGGACGTCGAGCTCGGCCAGGACGCTCCCGCTCCCGAGCTCGTACATGAAGTCGGTGCTCGACAGTCCCGGCACCGCCTCCCCGGCGCGCGAGGCAGCGAGGTCGATGGTCAGGTTGTCGCCGTCCCGAGCCGGCCGTTCGACCACCCGCAGCTCGGCGAAGTTGGACCTCAGTCTGTCGAGCTGGGCGTCGACGTCCTCTTCGGTCACGACCGGGTTGGGCACGATGGCGCGCAGGCCCTGGTAGCCGACCAGGTCGAGGCGGGGACGGACCTCGACTACGGCGTCGAAGGCGACCGGCCCGGAGTCCTCCCCCGAGACGATGTCGATCTCGGGCGCCGCGATCACGTCCACCCCGTGCTCCCGGACCGCCCGGGCGTAGAAGTCGGGCAGCGAGTCGCGCAAGGCCTCGACGCGTCCGGCCCCGGCACCGAAGCGGGCCTCGACGACCCGCCTGGGGGCCTTCCCCGGGCGGAAGCCGGGGATCCTCACCTCCCGGGCGATCTTGCGGAACGCAGCCTCGATGCTCTCCTCGAGCTCCTGCTCGTCGAGCTCGATCGAGAGCTTCACCTTGTTGCCCTCCACGGGCGCGACGGTCGTCTTCATAGCGAGAGCCGGAGTCTACCGGTCGGCTCCACCTCGGCCGCGTTGCTGCTCGACGCAGCCGCCGGGGGACATAGACTGGCTAGGTCAGCACGGGGAGTGGCGCAGCGGTAGCGCACCTGCTTTGGGAGCAGGAGGTCGGGGGTTCGAATCCCCCTTCCCCGACACGACAGCCCCTACGTGTGGCCACAGCGGCGTGTGGGGACAGGGGGCGTGCCGCTACGATGGGCACGGGGCGCCGGCAGCGGTTGAACCTGCGGGCGTAGCTCAACGGCAGAGCACCGTCCTTCCAAGTCGGCTACGCGGGTTCGACTCCCGTCGCCCGCTCCCGAGGAGCTGCCGGCGCCCTGACTGGTCCGCCGGGACGCCCGGGTCCCTGGCGGCCTGCGCCGCTCGTGCGAGACTGCCCCGGGTCCGCCCCGGACCACCGGCCCCTCCCCGGGGCACCGGTAAACCCTGTCATCGGGAGAGGCCGTGCGAGCAGCCCAGGTCGACCAGCCGAGCCCCGACGTCACCCCGGCCCGGGTGCGATGACCGGATTGGCCGAGACGGCAGCCGTCGGCGCCGGTGTCCTGCTCGCCGTGTCGGCCGCAACATCCGCCACCCGCCACCGCCGGACCGCAGAGCGCCTACGGTTCCTCCGACGGGTGAGCACCGACCGCCTCGGCGGGGCGCACCCCGG
>JAKABK010000201.1 GCA_021796905.1 Actinomycetes bacterium | reverse complement strand
CCTGGGCACCGGGGCGGAGGCGGCGCCCGCGGTGGTGGAGCTGCTCGACGAGCTGGGGTTGCTCGCCCGATGATCCTCGCCTTCTTGGAGCACGACGCAGGCACCCCCACCCAGCTCGGCGCCGAGACGATCGGCTTCGCCGGCGCTCTCGCCGACCGGCTCGACCAGGCGCTCGAGGTCGTCGCCGTCGGTCCCGAGGCGGAGAAGGCCGCCGCGGCGGCCGCCCCCCCCGCCGAGGTGGTCCACCTCGGGCTCGGTGGGCTCGGCACCTACGCCCCGCGAGCCTGGGCGCACGTCCTCGCCGACGTCGCCGGCGCCGGCGGGGCTGTCGCGGTAGTCGCGCCCGGCTCGGAGCGGGGCAACGAGGTCATGGCCCACCTGGCCGCGATGACCGACCTGCCGCTGGCGACCAACTGCGTGGCGCTCGACCCCGTCGCGGAGGCCGGACCGGCGGGGGGTGACGGCCCGTGGCGGCTCACCCGCAACCGCTGGGCCGGCAGCCTGCTCGAGGACGCCGAGCTCGACCCCGGGCAGGGACGCCCCAGGCTGCTCACCGTCGCCCTCGGCGCTCGACCCCCCGGAGCGGGCCGCCAGCCGGTAGGGGCGCCGGCGATCCGCCCGGCGGGCACCGTGGCCGACGACACCGACCTCGCGGTGGCGGTCGGCGACGTGGTCCAACCCGAAGGGTCCGGGGTCTCGCTCACCGACGCCCGGGTCATCGTGAGCGGCGGGCGCGGCGTCGGGGGAGAGGACGGGTTCGCTCTCTTGGAGCAGCTCGCGTCGCTGCTCGGCGGCGCGGTCGGCTGCTCGCGGGTGGTGACCAGCGAGGGGTGGCGGCCGCATCGCGACCAGGTCGGCCAGACCGGCACCCGGGTCTCGCCGGAGCTGTACATCGCCTGCGGGATCAGCGGGGCGATCCAGCACATGGTCGGCTGCAAGGGGGCCAAGCGGATCCTCGCCATAAACACCGACCCCGACGCCCCGATCATGGGCAAGGCCGACTACGCGGTGCTCGGCGACCTGCACGACGTGCTGCCGGCGATCGTCGCCGAGCTCCGCCGGGCCCGCGGAGCCGCCGACTGACCCGCCGCGGATCGACCCGCCGCGGAGTGACCCGCCGCCGGCGGGTGCGTGGTGGTGCTTGACATCCGCCCCGCACCTGGCTAGCTTGATAGATATATCAGGTGCTGTTCCGGGGTGTGCCCGAGCCGTGCCGATGGCCAGCGACTTGGGGGTCGAGGATGAGGGTTCCATTCGATCGGGGGCGTGAGCGGTGCTGACCGGTGACGCCCCCGAGATCGTCGGGACCGACGCCGACCCGCTCACCGAGGCACTACCACTGGTAGGCGCGGCGGAGGCCGCCGGCGCCCCGGTGCGCCTGATCGGCGGGGTCGCGGTCCGGGTCCTCTGCCCGGGCTTCACCCCCCGCGTCCGGCGGGACCAGGACTTCGACCTGGTCTGCCTCGGCAAGCAGCGCAAACAGGTCGCCGCTTTCCTGGAGTCGGCCGGCTGCGAGGCCGACCGGAGGTTCAACAACCTGAACGGTGACCGCCAGATGTACTTCCGGGCGCCGTCGGGGCGCCCGATCGACGTGATGGTCGACCGGGTCCCGATGTGCCACACCCTCGACTTCCGCGCCACCTTCAGCGCTCTGCCGCTCACCCTCGGGGCCGCCGACCTGCTGCTCACCAAGCTGCAGATCGTCGAGCTCAACGAGAAGGACGCCCACGACATCGTCCACCTCCTCGCCGGCGTCCCGATCGGGGAGGGGCCCGGCGACGCCGACGCCCCGATGATCGACGCCACCCGCATCGACGAGGTCCTGGGTGCCGACTGGGGCTGGTGGAAGACGGTGACCGACAACCTGGACAAGCTCCCAGGACTGGTCGGGACCCACCCCGACCTGGTCCCCCCCGACGCCCCCGAGGACGCCGTCGGGGCGGCCCGCCGGCTGCGGGAGCGGGCGGAACGCTCCCGCAAGACCACCCAGTGGAAGCTGCGCTCACGTGTCGGCACCAGGGTCCGCTGGTACGAGCTGCCCGAGGAGGTCGACCATTGAAGATCTTCTTCGCCACCGACATACACGGCTCGGAGATCTGCTGGAAGAAGTTCTTGAACTCGGCCGCGTTCTACAAGGCCGACCTGGTCATCCTCGGGGGAGACATCACCGGGAAGGTGATGGTGCCGATCACCGCCTACCAGGGCTACTGGGAGGTGACCGTCGCCGGCGAGCTGCACCGTCTGGAGACCGAGGAGGAGCTGGCCGCGGTCGAAGCCCAGATCCGCAACCGGGGTTACTACCCCTTCGTGGTGAGCCGCGACGAGCTGCTGGCCCTGAGCGACGAGGACGGCTCGGTCGACCGGCGCTTCGCTGCCGAGATGAGCTCGACGCTCGACCGCTGGCTCGACATGGCCGACGGGAAGCTCGGCGGAGGGAAGATCCCCTGCATCCTGAACGGCGGCAACGACGACATGTTCGAGATCGACGAGGTACTGGAGTCCTCGCCGTGCGTGAACTTCGCCGAGGGGAAGGTCATCGACCTCGACGGCTTCTCGTTGGTGTCGCTCGGCTACACCAACCCGACGCCGTGGAACACCTTCCGGGAGCTGCCCGAGGACCGCCTCGCCGAGCGGATCGAGGGGATCGTCTCCCAGGTGCCCGACATGGGACGGGCGATCTTCAACTTCCACGCCCCACCCTACGGCTCCGGGCTCGACGAGGCCCCGGCCCTCGACGAGAACCTGAAGCTGCTCCACGGCGGGGCGACGATGAAGCCGGTCGGCTCGACGGCGGTAGCCGACGTCATCAGCCGGGAGCAGCCGATGCTCTCGGTGCACGGTCACATCCACGAGGGTCGGGGGGTCACCAGGATCGGCAGGACCCTCACGATCAACCCGGGCAGCTCCTACGCAGACGGCGTCCTGCAAGGAGCGGTGATCGACCTCGACGCCAAGAAGAAGAAGGTGAGCAGGTACCTGTTGGTCAACGGCTGAGCAAGGCCATCTGTCCAGAGAAAGGGCAACCATGACGACCGACGATCCCCGCCTCGGTGGCGCCCCGGCGCTACAGACCGAGGCTCCGACGCTTTTCCTGCGCAAGGCCACCGGGCTGGTGCGCGGCTGGTCGCAGCGTGACGCCATCGTCTACGCGTGCCTGGCCACCAACATCGTGACCCTCGGCTGGTACGAGATGACCTACCAGTCGGCGTTCCCCCGTGGCCAGCTGATCACCTCGATCCTCATCTCGGGGGTGTGGGTGAGCTTCCTCGTCGTCGCCTACGCCGGGTTGATCGTCACCATCCCCCGAGCCGGCGGCGACTACGTGTGGCAGAGCCGGATCCTCGGGGGCCCGGTCGGTTTCGTGTTCGCGGCGACCGGGTGGTGGTTCATCCTGTGGCTGTGGGCCCCGATCTACGGCAACATCCTCACCGTCCAGTTCTTCGAGCCGATCGCCGCGACCCTCGGGTTCCCGGGGGCAGCGACCTGGTTCGCCGGCCACTCGGGGATCTTCGTGGTCTCGCTGATCACCATCGCCGCCGCCGGCGTTCTCGTCTCGCTCGGCATGTCCGGCTACGGGCGGGTCCAGAAGTGGTGCTTCGCCGGCGGCCTGGTCGGTTTCGGGGTGATCGTGATCCTGCTGCTCGCCTTCGGGCACAACAGCTTCATCTCCTCGTTCAACCGGGAGGCCTACAGCATCTTCGGGTTGCGCGACGCCTACCAGGCGACCCAGGCGGTCAGCACCCGGGTCCTCCACTACTCGGCGCCCGCTTTCGGTTTCGGGCCGCTCGGCCCGAGCATGCTGCTCGTGCCGATGATGATGTTCTACCTGCTCTGGCCCAACTGGGGCTGCACCCTCTACGGCGAGATCCGCGGGGCGAGCGACCTGCGCCGCTCCTTCACCGGGATGTTCGCCGGTCTCTGGATCACCATCGGCCTGTCGGTGATCTTCCTGCTGATCGTCGACAAGACGATCGGCTACCGCTTCTGGGAGCAGGCGAACGCGGTGTACGCCAACTCCGCGAGCCTCCCCGCCGCGGCCAGCTCGCACGTCCTGCCGATCTGGCCGTACCCGGCGATGCTCGCCGGCTGGCTGGTGCACAACGCGGTGTTCCAGGTCGTGCTGCTGCTGCTCATGTCACTGTGGTTCTTCGGCTGGGTGGGAACCCTGTTCCTCTCCTCGACCCGGGTGATCTTCGCCGCCGCCTTCGACCGGGTGCTGCCCGACGGGGCCGCTACCGTCTCGGAGAAGCGTCACGTCCCGGTCTGGTCGCTGGTGCTCATGCTCGCCCCAGCGGCGATCCTCTCCGCGGTCTACGCCTACTGGGCCAAGTTCGTGACCTACACCCTCGACGCGACGCTCGTGATCGCGGTGACCTACCTCGTCACCGCGATCGCCGCTTTCGTACTCCCCTGGGTCAAGCCCGACCTGTGGCGGGCGTCGCCGGCGAGCCGGCTGAAGCTGGCCGGGATCCCGGTCGTGCCGGCAGCGGCGCTGATCACGATCGCCCTGATCGTCTTCGACCTGGTCGAGTGGCTCACCAACTCCGCCTACGGGGTCAACAACACCGGCTCGCTCGTGTTCATGGCGATCCTCTACCTGCTCGCCATCGCCGTCTACGTCGTCGCCCGGGTGGTCCGGGCCCGTCAGGGCATCGACCTGAGCCTCATCCACCGCGAGATACCCGTCGAATGACCGGACGCGGCCGTTGACCACGCCCGTCACCGCCGGTCGGGGCAGCGCGGTGCCGGGCGCTGCCAGATCGGCGCCGGGTGCC
>JAKABK010000200.1 GCA_021796905.1 Actinomycetes bacterium | reverse complement strand
CGAGCACCCCGGTCGAGCGGACCGAGCGCCGGCGGGGCGGTCGCCCGGCGACCACCCGGTCGACCACCCAGGAGCCGCCGCAGACATTGCAGGTCCGCCGGTAGCGGCGGTGGACGCGCACCAGCCGCATCCCCCTGCGACGAGACCGTTCGCTCACCGACCGCGAGGCTATGCCGGGCCGGTGGGATCAGCCGGCCTCCGGCTCGGGAGGGGATCCAGGGTGGTCGCCGGGCCCGGGCGGGTCGGCGGCGGCCTCTGCGAGCCGGGCGACCTGCCGGAGGGGCCGGTCGAGCAACCCGGCGACCCGGGCGACGTCGTCGTGCTCGGCCTTCACCCCTGCCGGGGAGCGCTTGACCCGCACCGGGTAACCCTCGACCGACACCTCGGAGACCTCCCGGGCGGCGGTCCAGCGACCGAGGTGGTGGCTGCGCACCCCGAGGGTGCCGGTCTCGGCGACGATCAGCTGCCGGAGCCGCTCGACGGCGACGGGTTCGGCCACGACCGACAGCTGATGGGCGGGGCGTCCCTTCTTGCCGACGATCGGGGTGACCCACGCGTCGAGGGCGCCGGCATCGATCAGGGCGGCGACCGCGTGGGCGAGGACCTCGCCGGTGACGTCGTCCAGGTTGGTCTCGAGGGTCGTCACCGGGTGCCCGGGATCGGCGCTGTCGGCGACGGCCTCGCCGATGACGACCTGGACGAGGTTGGGTCGTCCGTCCAGCTCCCGGCTGCCGGCGCCCCGCCCGACCCGCTCCACCCGCATCGCCGGCATCGGGCCCCAACCCTGCGCCAGCGAGGCGAGCAGCGCCGCGCCGGTGGGGGTGGTGAGCTCGACGGGCACGTCGGTCCCGTAGATCGGGGCGCCGGCGAGCAGTTCGACGACCGCCGGGGCGGGCACCGGGAGCAGACCGTGGGCGCTGCGGACCATGCCGCTGCCCTGCGCGACCGCGCTGGAGCGGACCTCGTCGACGCCGAGCACCTCGAGTGCGACGCAGGTGCCGACGATGTCGATGATGGCGTCGGTGCCGCCGACCTCGTGGAAATGCACCTGGGAGGCCGGACGACCGTGGAGCCGGCCCTCCGCCTCGGCCAGCGCCGCAAAAGCCGCCAGCGCCCGGCGGCGGGCCCGTTCCGGGAGCCGGGCCTCGGTGATCAGCCCGACGATGTGGGCGTGGGTGCGCACCACCGGAGTGCTCCGGACGTTCACCACGACCTGGGTGGCTGCCAACCCACCGCGCTGGACCGAGCGCGCCTCGAGACCCCACCCGCCGACGGGGAGGGCGACCAGCTCCCGCTCGATCACCTCGAGCTCGGCGCCGGCATCGACCAGGCTTCCGAGCGCCATGTCGCCGGCGATGCCCGAGAAGCAGTGCCACCAGGCGACCCGAGGGCTCACCGGCCCACCGAACCGAGCGCCCGTGACCCCCGCTCCCTCCCGTCGGGCGCTTCGCGGGGCCTTTCCCCCACCCCGAGGCAGCGGGCGACGACGTGGGCGGCACCGAAACCGTTGTCCACCCCGACCACCGCCAACCCGGCGGCGCAGCTCGCCAGCATCCCGAGCAGCGCCGTCACCCCCTCGAGCGAACTGCCGTACCCGGTGCTCGTCGGGACCGCCACCACCGGGGCGGCGGTGAGGCCCCCGACCACGCTCGCCAACGCGCCCTCCATCCCGGCGACGACCACCACCGCGTCGGCCTCCTGCAGCTCCCCCACCGCCGCCAGCAGCCGGTGCAGACCGGCGACTCCGACGTCGACCACCCGCCGGGCGGCCCAACCGAGGCCCCGTAGGGTCGCCGCGCACTCGTCGGCCACCGGGGCGTCGGCTGTCCCGGCGGTCACCACCAACACCCGCTCCGGGCGGAGCGGGGCGGCCCGCCACACCACCGTCGAACCGGTCACCTCCCCACCCGGGAGGACCTCGGTGCAGGCGGCCACCTGCTCGTCCGACGCCCGGCTCAAGACGATCGGGCCGCCGTCGGGGCGGGCCCCGAGCGCAGCCACGATCGCCACTGCCTGCTCGACGGTCTTCCCGGGCCCGTAGACCGCCTCCGGGAAGCCCTGACGGAGACTGCGGTGGTGGTCGAGGCGGGCGAAGCCGAGATCCTCGTAGGGGAGGCGGCGGAGCTCGGCGACCGCCGCGTCGGGGTGGAGGTCCCCGGAGGCAACGGCGTCGAGCAGTCGGCGGAGGGCGGTCTCGTCCATGACCGCCCTATCCTGCCCGAGCATGGGCGAGCGTGTCGCACCCGGGCAGCGGGTTGCATTCCTCGGGCCGGCCGGGACCTTCACCGAGGAAGCCCTCCGGAGCGAGAGCGACCTCGCCGCCGCACGCCTGCTGCCCGAGCGGAGCTTCGCGCAGGTGCTCGCCGCGGTCGACGACGGCCGTGCCGACTACGGCTTCGTCGCCCTGGAGAACGCCATCGAGGGGAGCGTGGTCGCCACCTTGGACCAGCTCGTGTTCGAACGGGACCTGCTCATCATCCGGGAGGTGCTGCTCCCGGTGACCCAGCACCTTCTCGCCGCTCCGGGCACGGCCCTCGGGGACATCGAAGCGGTGGTGTCGTTCCCGGTTGCTACCGCCCAGTGCCGGGCGTGGCTCGCCGCCCACCTGCCCGACGTCGACGAGCGCGCCGCCACCTCCACCTCCGAAGCGGTGCGCTACGTCGCGACCGAACGCCCCGCCGGCACCGCCGCGATCGGGACCGCCCTCGCCGGGGAGCTCTACGGCCTGGAGGTCCTCGCCTCGGGTATCGAGGACCACGACCACAACGTAACCCGCTTCGCGCTGGTTGCCCCCGCCGCCGCCGGGGTGCCCGCACCGAGCGGGCACGACAAGACGACGGTCGTGTGCTTCCAGGCCGCCGACCGGCCGGGCAGCCTGCACGGGATCCTCGGCCAGTTCAGCGCCCGGGACATCAACCTGGTGAAGCTCGAGTCCCGCCCGACCAAACGGGCGCTCGGCGAGTACTGCTTCATCGTCGACTTCGAGGGACACGTCGCCGACGAGGTCGTCGCCGACTGCCTCCGGGACCTGCACGTGACCCTCCGGGAGGTGAAGTTCCTCGGCAGCTACCCTGCAGCCGGCGAACCCGGGGAGACCCGGCGCCGCGACGCCCACCAGGCGTGGGCAGCCGCCGACGCCTGGATCGACGCGATCCGACGTTGCGTCCACGACCCGGCCTGACCCGGCGCCAGACCGCCCCGGGCCCGCCCGGGACCGCCCCGGACCCCAGCGCCCCGCCGACCACCCACCACCCACCGAGAGGACCGCCCATGACCACCGACGCCCCCTTCGACCTCGGGACCGCCGACCGTCTGCTGTCGACCACCCGGTCGGTGCGCAAACGCCTCGACCTCGACCGTCCGGTCAGCCGCGAGGTGATCCTCGACTGCCTGCGCCTCGCCCAGCAGGCGCCCACCGGCAGCAACAGCCAGGGCTGGCGTTTCGTGGTCGTCACCGACCCGGAACTGCGTGCCGGGCTCGCCCAGTGCTACCGGGACGCCTCGGCCGAGTACTTCGGGTCCGCCCGCCCGGGCGCCGGCGGGCAGACCGACCGGGTCCGCGACAGCGCGCTGTACCTGCGCGAAGTGCTCGACCGGGTGCCGGTCCACGTGATCCCCTGCATCCGGGGCCGGGCCGACGGGCTGCCCAACGCCCAGGCCGCCGGCCTCTACGGGTCGATCCTGCCCGCCGCGTGGAGCTTCATGCTGGCGCTGCGCGCACGGGGGCTCGGCTCGGCGTGGACCACCCTCCACCTCGGCCGGGAGAAGGAAGCCGCCGACCTGCTCGGGATACCCGACGACGTCACCCAGGTTGCCCTGCTGCCGGTCGCCTACACCATCGGCACCGACTTCAAGCCGGCAGCCCGGCCACCAGTCGAGGAGATCGTGCACTTCGACCGCTGGTCGGAGTAGCCAGCGGAGGCCGGCGGCGCTCCCGGCGGGCGCACCGCCGACGCCCCGCAATCCGCAGTCCGCTCGAAACGGTCAGTCCTGCCCACTCCAAGTGGCCTCCTCGGCGTCGGGAGTGGGACCACATTCGGTCGTCGCGAACTGTGAGCGCGTACCTACCGGCCGATCGTCCCGCCGGCCGCCGGAGGGGGGAGCAGCGGACCGACGGGCGAAGTGCGCCCCCGGCGCCGGTGCGGTAGCGGCCGGGAGCCGGAGAGCCGGCCGCCGGGAACTACCGGGAACGGTGAACGAACAGCGGCGCCGACCGGCTACGTCGACGGGCACCGGACGCCTCGCGAGCTTCACGAGCGAGACGCCAGCTGTCCGCCTCGGAGCGGCGCTCGGACTGGTAACTGCTGATCTGCGACGACAGGTTGCCTAGCATCTTCATCTCTTTCACACATCGTTGTGTACGACATCATCCTCTCAGACGATAGGCCGAGATAGTCACGCTTCTCCTGCCTCCAAGTCGGTCTTGTGCCTCGATATCCTCGCTCTAGCTCGATAGTTGCCGAAGTTCCTGAGGGTGTGACTGCAGAGACCTCGGTTACCGAGGCCGGTTACCCGCTGCGACACTGGGTCCAGGAGCTCCACGCGGCCCGGGACGCGATCCGGGCGTCGCGATCCGGGCGTCGCGAGGATGGGGTTCCCGGTCCTCCCCCGTACGAGCTTCGGGTGACCTCGGGGCGCCACTCGGGGGGGAAGACGGCTGGTGGGCTTCGGACGCCCGATCCCCGAGCCGCTAGCGTTGCGCGACTACGGCCTCCTCGCGGGGAGGCACTCGGAGGGATGGCAGAGCGGCCGAATGCGAGGCTCTTGAAAAGCCTTGGGATGCAAGTCCCCGGGGGTTCGAATCC
>JAKABK010000199.1 GCA_021796905.1 Actinomycetes bacterium | reverse complement strand
CCGTCGAGCGGCCGCTCCGGCGCCGTCCGCGCGGGTCGGGCACCGGGCTCTCGGTCCGGCTCGGCCTCGTCGACCCCCGGCGGGCCGCCGACGCCTGGCAGGGCCGGCGGGCCTCCCCCAGCCCCCGCGGGACCGGGGGTAGGGACAGGACCCCTTGGGGGCCTGTCCCTAGCGGTGGCCGAGGAGAGGACCGGCCCGCCGGGGAGCGGTCCGCCGCCGGCTACCCGTCGCCGTCGACGAGGCGGGCCTTCACCTCGAGGAGCTGCTCGACCAGGTCACCTGACTCGGAGCGGGCGTAGGTCTCGATCGCAGCCACCAGCACCTCACGGTGGGCACCGGTACCGGACCCACCGTCGGCGACCCCGGCGAGCGGCGCCCCGCCGGTCCCGCCGGCGACACCGGAGACCCCGGTGGGAGCCGTCCCGGCCGGCGAGGCGGCCACCGGCACTCCGGCCATCGACGCGCCGGCCGGGGAACCGGTGGACGCTGCCGGCCCGGGACCGCTCGGCACCTCGAGGCCCTTGGTGCGCCGCTTGGAGAAGGCGATCCCCGCGAGGATGACGAGACCGGCGACCACCGCGATGACGACCCGGGCGGTGGTGTCGTTGCGAAGCGAGATCACCGCCGGCAGGACGAGGAGGCTGACCAGGTTCATCACCTTGATCAACGGGTTGAGCGCCGGTCCGGCGGTGTCCTTGAACGGGTCGCCGACGGTGTCGCCGATCACCGCCGCCTTGTGCGCCTCGGACCCCTTGCCGCCCTCGTGGCCGTCCTCGATGTACTTCTTCGCGTTGTCCCACGCCCCGCCGGCATTGGACAAGAAGTTGGCCATCAGCTGGCCGGTGAGGATGGTGCCGGCGAGGAAGGCGCCGAGCGCCAGGGGGCCGATCGCGAACCCGACGACGACCGGGGAGAGGATCCCGAGCAACGCCGGCGTCGCCAGCTCCCGCTGGGCGGCGGCGGTGCAGATGTCGATCACCCGGCCGTACTCGGGTCGTTCGGTGCGGTCCATGATCCCCGGGTGCTCACGGAACTGGCGGCGCACCTCGTCGACCACCGTTCCCGCCGAGCGCCCGACCGCGCGGATCGCCACCGAGCTGAAGATGAACGCGATCGACCCGCCGATCAACAGCCCGATCAGGATCTTGGGGTTGGCGACGTTGACGACCGTCGCAGAGGTCCGGGTGTAGAGGGCGTTGCCGGTGGCGGGGATCCCGAGCTGCTGGGCGATGGTCTGGACGTAGCTCGAGAAGATCGCGACTGCGGCGAGGACCGCCGAGCCGATCGCGAAGCCCTTGGTGATCGCCTTGGTGGTGTTGCCCACCGCGTCGAGGCTCACCATGATCCGCTCCGGTTCGCCCTCGAACTCGCCGCTCATCTCGGCGATGCCCGCCGCGTTGTCCGACACCGGGCCGAAGGTGTCCTCGGAGACGACCATCCCGGTGGTCGACAGCAGCCCGAGGCCGACGAGGGCGACCAGGTACAACGAGAACTCGATCTGGCCGCCGCCGAGGGCGATCGCTACGACGATCGCGAGCACGATGGCGAGGATCGCCGGCGTGGAGCTCTCGAGGCCGCTGCTGATGCCCGAGAGCACGGTCGTGGCCGGCCCGGTACGGGCCGACTCGGCGATCTCGCGCACCGGGGAGGTCTCTGTCGAGGTGTAGTACTCGGTGATCCGGCTGGCGACCTGACCGAGGACCACGCCGGTGAGGACCGCCCAGAACACCTTGAGCTCGTGGACGTAGAACTGGGCGACGAAGAAGGTCCCGATGACGGTGAGGATCGCGGCGAGCAGGAAGCCCCGGTTGATCGGGGCCATCGCCGAGCGGTCCCGGCTGGTGGCCCGGACCGACAGCACCCCGATGATCGAGGCGAGGATGCCGATGGCGGGAACGGCGAGTGGGAAGGTGATGCCGAGCACCGGGTCGAGCCCGATGCTGCGGAAGGCGTCGTTGCCGAGCAGGAGCGTGGCGACGAGGATCACCGCGTAAGACTCGAAGAGGTCCGCGGCCATGCCGGCGCAGTCGCCGACGTTGTCACCGACGTTGTCGGCGATGGTCGCGGCGTTGCGCGGGTCGTCCTCGGGGATGCCGGCCTCGACCTTGCCCACCAGGTCGGCGCCGACGTCGGCGGCCTTGGTGAAGATCCCCCCACCGACACGCATGAACAGCGCGATCAGCGAGCACCCGAAGCCGAAGCCCACGAGGATCGAGGTGGCCGAGTTCTGGGCGAGCATCACGATCACGGTGGCGCCGAGCAACCCGAAGCCGACCACGAACAGCCCGGTGACACCCCCGGTGCGGAACGCGACCCGCAACGCGGAGGGCAGGGACCCCTGACGGGCGGCTGCCGCGGTCCTCACGTTGCCTCGCACCGCGGTGGTCATGCCGATGAAGCCGGCTGTCCCCGACAGGGTGGCCCCGGCGAGGAACGCGAGGGTCCGGAAGATCGCCGAGGTCACGAAACCGAGCTCGACCTGGCCGGTGGCCAGGTCGGTGACCCGCGTCGAGGTGACGAAGACCAGCACTGCGAGGGGGACCACGATGACGGCGATCGTCTTGAACTGGCGTCTCAGGTAGGCGCTGGCGCCCTCCTGCACCGCCCGGGCGATCTCGATCATGCTCGGGGTCCCCTGGTCGGCGGCGAGAACGCCGCGCACGAGCACGAGGCCGGTGAGGATCGACACCACCGCGCAGGCCGCGGCGAAGACCAGCCACCCCCAGTCGCCGCTACGCAGGGTGAAGGCCTGGTAGCCCCCGTTGGCGAGCACTCTCATCTGGTCCGCTTCTCCCTTCTCCCCCGGGGGAGCTTCCCCCGGCCGGTCCGTCCGTCCCCACCAGCGCTCGTGGCCATCGCGTCCGGTTCGGCCCCCGCGGGGTGCCCGACGGCGGCCCCCGGGAAGCCCCGACGCCCCGCCGAGCCCTCCCCGTCGACGCCGAGATGGCTCACGAAGATCTCCTTGGCGACCCCCGCCCCGAGGGTGCGGTCCTGGCCCTGGACGCTGACGACGACCGGACCGTCGAAGGGTTGCCTGTCCTTGACGAGCACCTCGGTCCCGGGACGCACACCGAGCCCGTCCAAGAAGCTGGCCAGCTCGGGGGCGGTGGATCCGGGAAGAGCCACCACCGCCCGCTCCCCGGGCGCCAGGTCGTAGAGGACCGGCAGCTGGGGCAGGGTGTCGCCGCCCTCCCCGGGGATCGGGAAGCCGTGGGGGCAGCTGGCGGGACGGTCCAGGGCGACGAAGAGCCGGTCCTCGACCTCCTGGGGCAGCTGGTGCTCGAAGGCCGGGGCGAGAGCGTCGGCCTCCGCCCAGGTGTAGCCGAGCAGGTCGGCGAGGAAACGCTCGACGATCCGGTGGCGCCGGATGACCTGCATCGCCCGCCGCTCGCCCTCGGCGCTCAGCACCACCCCGTGGTAGGGGGTGTGGGAGAGCAGGCCGCGCTCGGCCAGTCGTTTGACCGTCGCGGTGGCCGTCGCCGGCGAGACCCGCAGCGACCCGGCCAGGTCCCCGGTCCGGGCGAAGCCGTCCGCGCCGGGAGCGCGGCACAGCCGCCACACGGCTTTCAGCGTCTCGCGCTCCGGCTTGGTCAAGGTGTTCGACATTTTTGGCCCCGGCGAAACCTAGGTTGCGATGAGCCAGAGGTCAAGCGAGCGCGGGGCGGGACCCACCGGCGACCCCAGCTGCCCGGCCCTCGGGCATAGCTTGGCCGGGGAAGATGTCCACTCGGACCACGCTGCGCCCCGCCGGCGTCCCCCCGCCGGCAGACCCCTCCCCCGAAGCCGAGCGACACCCGGCGGCGAGCGCCGGACGCCGGCGTCTGGGCCTGCCCCTGGTCCTGGCGGCCGCGGTGGCCGGCATGGCCGCGGCGATGCTCGTCCCGGTCGCCCCGTCGGTCCCACCCGGGGCACGGGCGTGGACCAGGTACGTGGAGGTCCGCGGTCGGCGGAGGAGCGAGCTGGTCGTCGCCCCCCGCAGCGGGACGGCCGGCCTCCCGCTGTATGTCGTGCTGGCCGGCTCGGACGCCACGCCGAGCTTCGAGGAGCGCCGTGACGGCTTCGCCTACCTGGCCGGGGAGGCGAGGGCGGTGCTCGTGTACCCGGCCGGCTACGCGGAGAGCTGGAACGCCGGGCAGGGCTGCTGCGACGGCGCCGGCGCCACCCGCAGCGACGACGTCGCTTTCGTCGAGGCGGTGGTCGCCGACGCCGTCGCCCACCTCGGAGTCGACCCCCGCCGGGTGTACCTGGTCGGCTACAGCAACGGGGGGAAGATGGCGCTGAGGATGCTCGCCGCCGACCCCGGCGCCTTCGCCGCGGTCGCGGTCTACGCCGCAACCCCGCTGGTAGGAGTCTCCCACGGCCCGCCGGTGCCGGTCCTCCTCGCCGGCGGGACCGCCGACCCCCGCACCCCTTGGGCGGGACCTCCCGTGGTGCAGAACGGGGCGCTCGCCCCGTCGGTGAGCGGTGCCGCGGCGATCCTCCGACGCCGGGACCGGGCCGACGGCAACGGGGAGACCACCGAGGCGGCCGGCGGGCGGGTACGGACCACCACCTGGCGGGGATCCTCACCGAGGAGCCTGGTGAGGCTCGTCGCCTACCGGGGCCGAGGTCACGCCTGGCCGCAGGCCCACGACTCCCCCCTGCCGCTGGCGCCGCTGATCGTCGGGTTCTTCGACCTGGTCGGCTCCTCCCCCGCCGGCAGCTCCTGAACTTCCGCGGCTCCCGACGCAGGCAGCGGCACCCCCGCACCGGCGGGCCCGGCCGGCGCTGCGGGCGCTGCGGGCGCTGCCGGCGCTGCGGGCGCAGGT
>JAKABK010000198.1 GCA_021796905.1 Actinomycetes bacterium | reverse complement strand
GGGCGCGGCCGCGGCGAGCTGCGGGAGGGTGGCCGGCGACCCGGTGCCGAGGATCCGGGCCAGCTCCTCGCTGCTCACCGCCCGGACCAGGTCGGCGAGGCGCAGCTGGTCGACGACCGCCTCGATCTCGCGGCTGGCGCCGGGGAGCCACCTGCGCCCGCCGGCGGCCTCCAAGAGACGCTCCTCCTCCAGGCGGAAGCGCAGGAGGTCGAGGAGGTGCCGCAGCTGCCAGAGTGCCGCCGAGAGGTCCTCCAAGGCCGCGTCGAGCTTGGAGGTCACCGCCATCGCGTCCGAGCCGAGCTGCGCTCGCGGGCAGCGCTCAGCGCAACAACCCCAATGCGAGCGCACGCGACGTCGCCTCGGTACGGGTCCGGACGTCGAGCTTGGCGTAGATGCTCGTCAGGTGTGACTTGACCGTCGCCGGCGATATGTAGAGCGCTTCGGCGATCGCCGCGTTGGACTCGCCCCGGGCGAGCCGGGCGAGCACCTGTTGCTCCTTGGCGGTGAGCGGCGACCCACCCGCAGCCTCGGGGGCCCCGACCGAGACCTGGAAGCCGGCGAGCAGCGACACGAGGGCGGGAGCGACGGCCCGCTCACCGGCGACCACCGACCGGGTCATGGAAGCGAGGTCCTCGACGGCGACGCTGCGCAACGCGAGGCCCGAGACGCCGGCGTCGAGCAAGGCGACGAGCGTCGGGCGCTCCACCCGGGAGAGCAGTGCGATCACCCGGGCGTCGCTCGCCGGGAGCCTGCGCAGCAGCACCTCGGTCTCGGTGTCGTCGGCAGCTCCGGCCACCAGGTACCCGGCGCCGAGCCTCCGGGCGGCGTCGAAACCGGCGCCGACCCCGACGCAACGCTCCAGGATGGTCACGCCGGCCAACCTCAGGGCGGCGGCGATCCCCGCCAGGGCGAGGGGCATCCGGTCGGCCACCACCGCCGTCGACCCGAGGTCGATGATCGCGCCTTCGCCGTCCACGGGTCCCGATCCCTTCCTGCGCTCAGCCGGAAGGTACCAGAGGCCGGTGCCCCGGGGACGGCGAGGCTTTCCAACTAGTTACTTCAGGGGGTACATCCGATCCCCCGATAGGGCTACGTGCTGCTCGGTTTTCCTCCTTACGGGGGATCAAGAGAAGGTGGCCGGTACGCCGACTAAATGGCATGCAGTCGGCTCAGGCCCCCACCCCCACCACGCCCCCCTCCGAGGACGAGCTGGTCCGGGAGCACCTGCCCCTCGTCCACTACGCCGTCACCGAGGTCGCCAGCCGGATCCCGCGCCACGTGAGCCGCGACGACCTGACCTCGGCGGGGATGGCCGGCCTGGCGCAGGCGGCCCGCAACTTCGACCCGGACCGGGCCGGGAGCTTCCCGCGCTTCGCGTCCACCCGGATCCGGGGCGCGATCCTCGACGAGCTGCGCTCCCGTGACTGGGCGAGCCGCTCGGTGCGGGCCCGGGCCCGTGAGGTCAACGCCGCATCCGAACGCCTGACCGCCCGGCTCGGCCGCAACCCGACCACCAGGGAGCTGGCCGACCACCTCGGCACCGACCCGGGGGAGCTGGAGGTCCTCGACCGTGACGTGGTCCGCTCGGTCGTGCTCAACCTGGAGGACCTCTCCCCCACCGGGTCGGCCGACGACTCGACCCTTGCCGGTGACCTCGGCCCCGACGCCCAGCTCCTCGAGCGGGAGCGGCGCGCCTACCTCGTGGCCGCGGTCGCCAACCTCCCCGAGCGGCTCCGTCGGGTGGTGATGGGGTACTTCTTCGAGGAGCTGCCGATGCACGTGCTGGCGGTGGAGCTCGGTGTCACCGACTCCCGGATCTCCCAGATGCGCTCCGAGGCCCTGATCCTGCTGAAAGAGGGGATGGACGCCCAACTCGAGCCGGCCCCGGAGACCGAGCCTGCCGGACCGGTCCCCGAGGCTGCTGCGGCCGGGGGCTCCCGGGCGGCCCGCCGACGGGCCGCCTACCTCCACGCGGTCGCCAACCACCACGACTTCCGCACCCGCCTCGCCCCCGCCTCGGCGACCCTCGCCAGTCTCGCCACCACCGCCTGACCCGCGTCGTCGGGCCGGGCGGCGGTCGCGCCGGTCGTCAACCGGCCAGCGGCTCGATGCCCAGGTCCTCCCAGGTGAGCAGCGGCAGCCACGCGACGCCGGCGGCCTCGAAGCGGGCGGCGACCACCGGGCTACGGTCGAGCACGACCGTAGCTGCGACGACCGTCGCCCCGGTCCCGGTGATCCGCTCGATCGCCCCGAGCAGCGACGCGCCGGTCGAGACGGTGTCCTCGACGGCCAGCACCCGGTCGCCGGGGCCGAGCTCGCCTCCTTCGACCCACTGTCCCCTCCCGTGGCCCTTCGGTGCCTTGCGGACCGAGAACCACGACTTGTCGGCGAGCAGCGCGACGGCGTGGGCCAGGGGGTCGGCACCCATGGTCGGACCGCCGATCAGGTCCCAGTCCGATCCGACCACCTCGAGCATCGCCTCGGCCACCTCCCTCAGTGCGGCACCGGAGGCCACCGCGCGACGGACGTCGACGTAGTCGTGGCTCGTCGCCCCGGAGCTGAGCCGGAAGGGCTCGCTGCGTCGCTCGTAGCCGCGTTCGCGTACGAGGCGGGCCAGTTGGTCGCGCCGAGCGGGAGGGAGTGCCACCGCGCCGGAGCCTACCGGTCGCCTCGTCGCCCCCCGGTACGCCACGATTGCAGGCGATGAACCGCCGCCGCCTCCTCCTCCCGGCCGCCGCCGACCTCGCTGCGCTCGCCGCCGGCGCATGGCTCCTCGGCGACGTCCGCTTCCCGGCGGCGGGGACCGTCGGGCCCGGCCGGGGACCGACCGGGGCGGCGGGGACCGGGGCGGCGGTGAGCGTGTCGGTGATCGTCCCCGCCCGGGACGAACAAGCAGCCCTGCCCGGGCTGCTGGCCTCGCTCGCCGCTCAGAGCGCCCCTCCGACGGAGGTGGTGGTCGTCGACGACCACTCCGGTGACGCCACCTCCGCGGTGGCCGTCGCCGGCGGCGCCCGGGTGCTCGGCGCGCCGGCGCTGCCCGAGGGCTGGCTCGGCAAGCCGTGGGCGTGCCACTGCGGAGCCGGGCTGGCCGTCGGGGACCTGCTGGTCTTCCTCGACGCCGACGTCGTGCTCGCCCCCGACGCGCTGGAACGGATCACCGCCGAGTGGCTGAGCAGCGGCGGGCTGGTCTCGGTCCAACCCCACCACGAGCCCCGTCGGGCCTACGAGCAGCTCTCGGCGGTGTGCAACCTGGTCGCGATGATGGGCACCGGGGCTTTCAGCGGGCCGCCCCGGTCCGCACCGGCGATCGCCTTCGGCCCGTGCCTGGCGGTCGGCGCCGAGCTCTACCGGCGGGCGGGCGGTCACGCCCACCCCGAGGTCAGGGGCCGGGTCACCGAGGACGTGGGCCTCGCCCGGCGGGTCCGGGCGACCGGCGGGGCGGTCCGGGTGCTCGCCGGTGGCGACCTCGTCGGCTTCCGGATGTACCCCGGCGGGCCCCGCCAGCTCGTCGAGGGATGGTCGAAGATGCTCGCGACCGGGGCGGTCGACGCCCCGCGCCCGGCAGCGCTGCTCACCTCGGTGTGGGTCGCCGGCGGGCTGCGGGCCACTGCGCGCGGGCTGCGGGCGCTCGGTGGGCGTCGACGCCCCGTCGAGCGTGCGGTCGACGCGGGCGTCTACCTGGTGTGGGCCCTCGGCACCCGGGTCCTGCTCCGGCGGGCGGGGCGTTTCGCTGCCTGGGCGGGCTGGGCGTTCCCGGTGCCGTTGGTCGCTTTCGTGGCGCTCAGCGCCCGCTCCGCGGGACTGCTCGCATCGGGACGGACCGCCACCTGGCGGGGTCGTGCCGTCCAGGTCCGCTGAGAGCAGCGCCGAGAGCCGGTCGTGCTGGCCGTCAGCCGGACGACCGGGTCCCGGTCCCGACCGACCGGCGCCCCAGCACTCCCCCGCGGGGGCCGGTCGCCCTGCCACCCGGCCCGGTGGGCACCGGCTGGTCGTCGTCGGCAGCGGCGGCGTCGCATCCGACGAGCACCCGCCAGGGCAGGTTCGGCCGGTTCGCCTCGGTGCGCTCCCGCAGCGACGTCACCGCCAGGTCCCGGCCGGCGACCGTCGTGCCGGGCGGGAACAGCGCCGAGCTGGACGACACCACCCTCCCCTCGGCGGTGACCACCACCACCGTTGCGCCGAGCCCGAGCATCCCCGGCAGGAGCAGCTCCTCGAGGTGGGCGACCCGCACGTCGAGGCCTGCCAGGCCGACGAAGTCGGCTCCCTCCCCGATCGGGACGGTCAGGGTGACCACGTACTCGTTGGAGCACACGTAGTCGACGTAAGGCCCGGTGAGCGAGGCCGTACCCGCCTCGCGTCCCCGCCGGTACCACTCGGTCATGGTGTAGTCGTAGCCGTCGCAGCTGACCGGGTCGAGGTTGACCCGGAGCCGCTCCGCCGGGCGGCCCGGCGGCCTCCAGAACCAGTGGATCCAACGCTCCCGGTCGGCGAGGGTTCCCGGTCCGAGCACGATCCCGATCCCCGTCGCCGCTGCATCGGCGGCCAGGGCCGCTACCAGGTAGTCGTCGAGGACCGACAACCCCGCCACCGTCGGGGGAGGCTGGCCACGCCGAGCGGCCAGGAGGGGCCCGGCTCTCTGCGCCAGGTCCTCCAGGGAACCGAGCAGCCGGTCGGTCTCGTCCGCCACAGCGCCGAGCACCGAGGCGACGTCAGCCGACACGCGCCCCCCGGTTCCGCAGGCGCATCCCGAGAAGGCGGCGCATCTCGGTCCGCACGTGCGCCTCGGCCCGCCGCGCTGCGAGCTCACCGCGGTG
>JAKABK010000197.1 GCA_021796905.1 Actinomycetes bacterium | reverse complement strand
CTCGACGGGGCACCGGCCGCGACCGGGACACCGGCCGCGACCGGGACACCGGCCACGGGGAAAGGCCCCGCCACGCGCCCCACCGCTTCGAGCGGGGGCCCGGTCCGGTGCTGTCGGTATGATCCCGGCCGTGGCCGACCTCACCGTCTACGGGGCTGCGTGGTGCCCGGACTGCAAGCGGGCCAAAGCCTTCCTCAGCACCCACCGGGTGCCCTTCGACTGGGTGGACATCGACGGGGACCCCGGCGGTCTCGCCAAGGTCCGGGAGCTGCAGGGCGGCGGCCAGACCATCCCGACGATCCTCTGGCCCGACGGGACCATGCTCCTCGAGCCCTCCGACGACCAGCTCGCCGCGAAGCTCGGGATCGCGGTGGAGGCGGACCGGGAGAGCTACGACCTGGTGATCGTCGGCGGCGGACCTGCCGGTCTGGCGGCTGCGATCTACGCTGCCAGGGAGGGGATCGACGCGCTCGTGGTCGACGCCGGCGGTCTCGGCGGCAACGCCTCGGTCACCGAGCGGATCGACAACTACCCGGGCTTCCCCGACGGGATCGGCGGCGGGGAGCTGATGGACCGGGTGATCGAGCAGGCCCGCCGCTACGGGGTAGAGCTGGTCGGCGGAGCCCGGGTCGAGTCGATCTGCGCCGACGACTCCGACCCCGGGGACCACTGCGTCACCCTCACCGGGGGCCAGCAGATATCCGCCCACGCCGTGCTGGTGGCTACCGGCTCCACCTACCGGCGTCTCGGGGTGCCGGGCGAGGACGAGCTGATCGGCGCCGGGGTGCACTTCTGCGCCACCTGCGACGGGCCGTTCTACCGCGGTGCCGACGAGCTGCTCGTGGTCGGCGGCGGCAACTCGGCGCTCGAGGAGGGGATGTTCCTCTCCAAGTTCGCGAAGACGATCCGGGTGGTCCAGCGCGAAGCCGAGCTCAGCGCCTCCAGCCTGCTGCAGGACAAGGTCCGCAACGACCCCCGCTTCGTGGTCGAGGCCGGCGTGGAGCTGGTTGAGCTGCGCGGGAGCGGTCACCTCGAGGAGGTCGTCGCCCGGCGGCGCAGCACCGGTGAGGAGCTGGTGTGGCACCCCGCCGGGGCGTTCGTGTTCATCGGGCTCGACCCGACCTCGGGGTTCCTCGGGCCCGAGGTCGAACGGGACCGGTGGGGGTTCGTCGTCACCGACGAGGCCTACCGGGCCAGCCTGCCCGGGCTCTACGTCGCCGGCGACGTGCGCGCCGGCTCCACCAAACAGCTCGCCTCGGCGGTGGGGGAGGGAGTCGCTGCGCTCCTCTCCATCCGCATGTACCTCCAACGCCACCACCACCTGGCTGTCGTCGAGGTCAACGACTGACCCGTCCCTCCGCCCGGGTGGTGATGGTCGGTGCCGGCCAGCTGGCCCGCATGACCCACCAGGCGGCCGTCGACCTCGACATCGAGCTGGTCGTCGTCGCCGAGTCGCCCACCGATCCCGCGGTGCTCGCCGGCGCCCGCCACCTCCCCGGCGGGCCCGGGGACCGCGAAGCGCTGGCCGGCGCGGCCGGCGCGGCGCCGGTCGTCACCTTCGACCACGAGCTGGTGCCCGGCGCGATCCTCTCGGAGCTCGAGGCCGCAGGGGCCGTGCTGCGCCCCGGGCCCGGGGCCCTCGCCTTCGCCCAGGACAAGCTCCACGCCCGAAAGGAGCTGGCCGCCGCCGGGTACCCGGTGCCCGCCTTCGCCCCCGTCTCGGGACCGGGTGACGTCACCGACTTCGCCGCGCTCCACGGCTGGCCGGTGGTGCTCAAGGCCCGCTCCGGCGGCTACGACGGGCGGGGGGTGGCGGTCCTCGCCGGCCCCGGCGACCTCCCCGACCCGCCCGGGACCGACTGGGGCACCCCAGGTCGGCCGGAGTGGCTCGTCGAGGAGCACCTCGGGCTCGCCGCGGAGCTCGCGGCGGTCGTCGCCCGCCGCCCGTCGGGCGAGAGCGTCGCCTACCCGCTGGTGCGCACCACCCAGGTCGACGGCATCTGTCGTCACCTTGTGGTCCCCGCCGGCGTCCCGCCCGGGCTCGACGAGGCCGCCACCGCCATGGCGGTCCGGCTCTCCGGGTGGATCGGTGCGGTCGGGATCACCGCCGTCGAGCTGTTCGTCACCACCGACGGTCGGCTGCTCGTCAACGAGCTGGCCCTCCGTCCCCACAACTCCGCCCACGCCAGCATCGAGGGGTGCGTCACCTCCCAGTTCCACAACCACCTCCGCGCGGTCCTCGACTGGCCGCTCGGCTCGACCGGCCTGGTTGCGCCGGCCGCGGCGATGGTCAACCTGATCACCCCCGCCGCCGACGTCGACCCCGCAGCCAACCTCCCCGCCGCCCTCGAGGTCCCCGGCGCCTCGGTGCACCTCTACGCCAAGACCAGCCGACCCGGGCGCAAGGTCGGCCACGTCACCGCCCTCGCAGGGAGCACCGCCGCGGCGCTCGCGACCGCCCAGGCCGCGGCGGATATCCTGCTGCGCCGGTGAGACCCGTCGTCGGCGTCGTCATGGGCAGCCGCTCCGACCTGCCGGTGATGCAGGCCGCCGCCGACGCCCTCGACGACCTCGGGGTCCCCAACGAGGTGCGGATCGTCTCCGCCCACCGCACCCCGGGCCACATGCTCGACTACGGACGCGCCGCCGCCGGGCGGGGCCTGCGGGTGATCGTCGCCGGAGCGGGAGGCGCCGCCCACCTGCCGGGGATGCTCGCCGCGGTCACCACGCTCCCGGTGATCGGCGTCCCGGTACCGCTCCGTCACCTCGACGGCCTCGACTCTCTCCTGTCGATCGTCCAGATGCCCGCCGGCGTACCGGTCGCCACCGTAGGTGTCGGTAACGCCGTCAACGCCGGCCTGCTCGCGGCCCGGATCCTCGCCGTCTCCGACCCTGCGCTCGCCGACCGGCTCGCCACCCGGACCGCCGAGTCCGAGGCCTCCGTCCTCGAACACGACCGAGAGCTGCGCGACCAACACTGACAGCGCCGTAGGGCGGGAAGATCCGCTCCTATGTCACGGCGTCGAGCGGGTCGTGGCACGACTCGGAGATGCCGGGGGTGGCGTGGGACGAGGCCGACGTGGCTCAGCTGACCGCCTAGCTGCGCCGGGTACGCGACGGCGAGGAGGCGGGTGCCCGGCGATTGCCGGTTGGCGGGGCGGGGGCGGTCGAGCGCCCGGCGGGGGCCACGGGGGCGAACCGATGGGCGGCGGTGAGCTCACTCGGCACCCACGGCTCCCAGCCGAGCTCTCCGACGCAGGTGATCCGGGTGGCCCGCACCGTCGAGTAGCCGAGATCGATCCCGCGGGGGCCGACGGCCTCCAGCTCGTCGCCGGGGCGGGCCGCCCCCGCCCACCGGGCGCCGGGCCCGTCGCCGTGGAGCAGGGCGAGGCCGGCGACCCCGAGGCGTTCGGCGAGCGCGGCGGTGCCAGCACCCACCCGGCGGGTGCCGGTGACGCTCACTGGGCGGTCGGTCAGGGATCCCGGATCTGCGCCAGCTGCGGTCATCCCAGCTCCTTCCACGGCCCACGGCCCAGACCGTCCTCGGACCTGGCTCGTGTCCTGCCAGGATGGTTTCCCCGCTGGTCGCGGGGGGAATGGAACAACCCGTGACCAAGGCGACGGAATCTGCCCTCTCCGCTGGGCGATCCCGTTGGCTGCGGCTCCTCGCCCGGCTCGGCCTCGCGGCGAGGGGCGTCACCTACCTCCTCCTCGGCTGGTTGGTCCTGTCGATCGCGCTCGGCCGTCAGCAGCACCAGGCCAGCGACAAGGGCGCGTTCCAGGCTCTCGCGTCGCAGCCCGGTGGCAAGGCGATGCTGATCGTGCTCTCCGTCGGCTTCGGGGCTTTCGCCCTGTGGGCCGCGATCCGGTTGCTGGCGCCCCGACGGAGCCCTCCCGAGCGCGGCTCCCTCGCTCACCGTCTCGGGGCGGCAGGTCAGGCCGTGGTGTACGGGTTCCTCTGCTACCTGGCGGCCGTGCTGGTGGTGGGCGGATCGAGCGGCGGGTCGGGAGATCCGGCGCCACTGACCGCCGCGGTCATGAGGGCGCCGGCGGGCCGGCTCGCGGTGGTGGTCGTAGGAGGGGCTGTCGTCGCCGTCGGGCTGATCCTGGTGGTGCGCGCAGCGATCGGCACCTTCGAGGACGACCTGGAGCTCGGGAGGCTCCGCGAACGCACGCGTCGGACGGTCCGGGCGCTCGGCACCGTAGGCACGGTGGCCCGTGGTGCGGTCGTGGTCATCGTCGGTGGGTTCCTGCTCGCCGCCGGGATCGACCATCGGGCCGGCCAGGCCAAGGGCCTCGATGCCTCCCTGGTCGCGGTGGGCCACCATGCCTACGGGATGGCGGTGCTGGTCGGCGTGGCGGTCGGCTTGGCCTGCTTCGGGGTGTTCTCGATCGTGTCGGCCCGCTACCGCCGGCTCGGGGGTTGACCCGGCGCCGACGGGCCGCCCGGGGATCCTCCGCTCGAATCAGTGGCCGGCGGTCCACCGGCCGATGCAGGCGAGCACCAGCACGCGCAGCGACCCGCGGTCGATCTCGTCGGCGTGGGAACCCGGCAGGTCCCAGGTCGCGCCGAGCGACCGGCGGGCCTGGTCGCCCAGCGCCACGACGCGCATGCGCAGCGTGCCGGTGAGGTAACCGACGGCCTGGCCCGGCCAGAACATGTAGCGGTCGATCTCCTCGGCGAGCTGCTCGGCGTAGAGCCCCCGTCCCTCGGCGAAGACTGTGTAGCTGCGCCGGTGCTGGAAAGCGGACAGGTAGCCGAGCAGCTGGACCCGCGACAGCTGCAGGTGGTGGCCGGCAACGGCCTCGTGGAAGGCGACACCCTCCAGGTC
>JAKABK010000196.1 GCA_021796905.1 Actinomycetes bacterium | reverse complement strand
GGCGGTACATCGCCTCGGTCGGGCAGGCGGCCACGCACGGCGCGTCGGAGCACTGGTTGCAGCGGGTCACCTGGAAGTTGCGCCGCACCTGGGGGAAGATCCCGACCTCGACGGACTTCACGTAGGTGCGGGTCACCCCGACCGGCACCGAGTTCTCCGACTTGCAGGCGGTGGTGCAGGCGTGGCACCCGATGCAGCGGCCCTGGTCCAGTACCTTCACCCACCGGGGCTCGATCACGGTCACGGTCCCACAACCTACGGTGGGCCGCCACCGCCGACTAGGGGGCCGGGCCTTGGGAGCCCCAAAGCAGAGCTTTGGGGAAAGGGGGGCCCTTCCCCGTGCTCACCCGGCGGTCCCCCAGCCGTCGGCGGGCAGCGGGCGAGCGATCTCGAGGAGGTGGCGCACCAAGGAGCCGGGCTCGGTGTCGGCGTTCCAGACCACCCGGATCGCCCGGGTGAGGTCCACTCCGGTCGTGGTCGGCGAGCAGAGCGAGCCGTCGGCGAGGTCGCCGGCCGCGGCCAACCGGCTGAGCACCGCCGGTCCCTCCCTGCGACGGGCGGCGGCGAGGATGGCCGCCGACGAGCCGAGCTCGAGGCGGGAGCGGACCCCTCCCCAGGGTGCGAGCGCCGCCTCCAGCACCTCCCGGGTGCCCGAGCCCCGCTCCCGGACGATCAGCTCGTGGCCGGCGAGGTCCTCGCCGGTGAGCGGCCGGTTCCGGCCGGCCCAGGGGTGGCTCGGGTGGGTCACCACGACCAGCTCGTCGGTCGCGACCACCTCGGAGCACAGCCCGGGGAGGGTCACCTCCGGCCCCTCTACGAAACCGACCTCCACCCGCCGCCGGTCGACGGCGTCGAGCACGTGGGAGGAGTTGGTCACCTCCAAGGTGACCGCCAGGTCGGGCTCGCCGGCACGCAGGGCGTCGATCCATGCGGGCAGCAGGTGCTCGGCGACGGTGAAGCTCGCGGCGACCCGCAGGCGCCCGGTCGACTCCGCCTGGAGACGTCCGGTGACCGCCACCAGCCGGTCGACGGCGGCGAGCACCACCCGGGCCGCGGCGAGCACCTCGGTGCCGGCGGAGGTCAGTTCGGTGCCCGACGGGTCCCGTCGGAGCAGCCGGAGGCCGAGAGCCCGCTCCAGGCTGGTCATGCGCATGCTCACCGCTGGCTGGGACAGCCCGTGGCGTGCCGCCGCCTGCCCGAGGCTGCCGGTCTCGGCCACGTCCACCAGCAGCTCCAGCCCGACCAGGTCGACGCGGGCCCCCGGGCGCACGCCCCCAACCTACCGAGCGCCGTCCACCCGTGTTCGGTGGGGTGGCGCGGTCAGCGGCGGTCGGCGGTCGCCGCCGCGACGATCCCGGGTCGGCGGCCGGCTGCCCGGAGCGCCTCGACCACCGCCAGGGAGGCGGCCGCCGCGGCCGCCGCGGCGACGAAGGCGACGAAGGTGTGGCCGGCCGGCAGGTCCCAGGCCAGCACCGCCAGGGCGCTCACCACCGCGAACGAGCCGCCGGTCACCCCGCGGAGGAACTTCGCCGCGGCCGGGGCGCCCTGGTCCCGGGCGGTGAGCACCGCCATGATCAACGCGATCACCGGGAGCGACCCGATCAGGCCGGCCAGGTGGGCGCCGAGCCCCCCGGAGGCCTCGGTGATCGCGAGCGCGAAGCCGGCGGCGAGGGCCATACGGGTCGGCAGCTCCCGGCGGGGGGCCGGGGGGCGCCCCGAGCGGACAGGAGACGGGGAACGGGGCCAGGTGAGCAGGGCCAGGGCGAAGGCCCCCGTCCCGGCGGCCGCCCCGAGCAGTGTCGGGAGACCCGGGAGGAGCTCGACGAGCGCGACCGTCGCCGCGAAGGCGACGAGCGACACGGCGAGGCCGGCGAGCGGCCGCCAGCGGTAGGAGGCGGCGGCGAGCACCCACATCGCGACCGCCTGGGCGACGGTCCCCTCGAGGCCGGCCCCCGCTGCCCGGGCGGCGAAACGGTCCCCGTGGGCGAGGGCGATCAAGAGGATCAGCGGGAGGCTGGTGATCGGCAGGCCGGTGAGGATGCCACCGACGCGCGGCCCCCAGCGACGCTGGGCTGCGGACGCGCCGGCGATCAGCAGCGCCGGCATGGACAGCTGGAGCAGTACTGCGGTCATGACCCGAGTATCCAGCCGAGTCGACCTCGCCAGTAGCGCTCTTGTGGGGTGAATCGGCGACTTTCCCGAATAATCATCGGTGATCATCCATCTAGACCAGGATCATCGAGGTGAGCGCGCTGAAGGTCCTCGCGGATAGACCGTCGTCTGCGCCGGGTACGGCGGTAACGGTGCGAGCGGTACGAACGGGTCGGGGCCGGAGGGTGCCGGTGCGGCTGTCGTCCCTGCTCGGCGGGCCCGCCCGCCTCCATGTCGTCGTGATCCTCGCCGCGGTCGTCGGCCTCCAATCCGCCGACTCGGGTGCGATCGGGGCGCTGGCCGCGCCGATCGAGGCGACCTTCCACGTCGGCAACACCGGTCTCGGGCTGCTCGTGGCGGCGAGCACGATCGTCGGCGCGCTCACCTGTCTGCCGTTCGGGGTGTACGTCGATCGCCACAACCGGACCCGCCTCCTGCGGGCGGTAGCGGTCGTGTGGGGACTGTCGACCGTCGTCAGCGGGATGTCGGGCTCGTTCCAGATGCTCCTCGCCGTGCGGGTGTTCCAAGGCGGCCTGACGGCGGTGGTCGGCCCGGCGCTCGCATCCCTCGCCGGCGACCTGTTCCCGACCGCCGAACGCAGCCGCCTCTGGAGCTACGTCCTGACCGGCGAGCTGATCGGGGCCGGGATCGGGATCACCGTCGCCGGTGTGCTCTCCGGCCTGGTCGGCTGGCGGGTGGCGCTGTCGGTGCTCGGGATCCCCGCGTTCGTCATCGCCTGGGCCCTCCACCGGTTCCTGCCCGAACCGGCCCGCGGTGGTCGGGCCCGGCTCGCCCCGGGAGCGGTCAGCATCCTGGGCGTCGGGGACGTCGACGGCGCCGCCGAGGTCCCGGAGTGTCCGCCGATCGGTCTCGAGGCCCCGTCGGAGGTCGTCGTCCAGGCCGAGCGCATGGGCGTCCGGCCCTACCGCCGCAGTGTCATCGATCGCAGCGACGATCCCGACATCTGGACCGCCACCCGCTACGCCCTGCGGATCCGCAGCAACGACGCCCTCATCCTCGCCTCGGGTATCGGTTACTTCTTCGAGCAGGGCGTCCAGACCTTCATGGAGCTGTTCTTGCGCGAGCGCTTCGGGGTCGGTCAGGCCGGCGCCAGCCTCCTGTTCGTGGTGGTCGCTTCCGGCGCGCTGCTCGGGGTGGTCCTCGGGGGCCACGCCGCGGACCGCCTGGTGCGATCCGGTCGTCCCACCGGCCGCCTCGGTGTGGCGGCTGTCGCTCTCGGTGGCGTTACAGCGGTCTTCGCCCCGGCGGTGCTCATACCCTCGCTCGTCGCGGCGGTGCCGGTCCTCGCCGTTTCCGCCGTCCTCCTCGGGGCGATCAACCCCCCGATGGACACCGCCCGCCTCGACGTGGTCCCCTCTTTCCTCTGGGGTCGCGCCGAGGCGATCAGGACGACGATCCGCCAGTCGCTCCAAGGGTTCGCCCCCCTGCTGTTCGGGGTGGTGTCGGTCGCTTTCGGTGCCCCCCGGAGCGGGTTCGGGGCGGGGGTCGACACCCGGGCGGTCCGGGTGTCCGCCACGTCTGCTCAGGGCCTCGAGGCGGCGTTCGTGATCTTCTCGCTGCCACTCCTGGTCGCCGGCGTCGTGCTGTGGGCCAGCCGCCATCCCTACCTGAGGGACGCGGTCGCCGCCCGCCGCTCCGAGGAGCGTCGCGTCGCCCCGGGGGACCGCAGCGGGAGCGACGGGACCTGACCGGCAGGCCGGCGGACGGGGCCTTCCAACCTCGGGTGTGATGGCACCCGGGCGTCACCGCCACCGGCGGGGGTTGGACGGAGTGTCGTCCCGCGCGCATCCACCATGCCCCCGGCGTTGCCTCAGCTCAGGCCAGGCCTACGGCGGCTCCGTCAGCGCCGTCACCCGTTGTCCGAGACGGCTGGGCCGGTACCGGTTCTGGCTCTCTGGCACGGCACCCGACCGTACGAGTACGAGGTCCTCGTCGCCGTCATTACGTGGACGTCGAGCCGGCAAGACGGCCGAGATCAGACCGGTTGATACCAGGCCGAGGTCGATGCAGAACCACGGCCATGGGGGTATCGACTGCCCGATGTAGGAGAGGGGTGGACTGACCGCGAGTGCGACGGCACTCAGGGTGCCGACCAGGCGTCGCAACGGCGATGGCGTGCAGAGAGCAGCCATCCCCAGCATGACGGCGGCTGGGACGGCGTAGTAGGGCCACATCTCCGTCTCGCACAGGACGCGCACCGCCAGCACCCCACCGGGAATCGCAACCCCGGCTACGACGTCGGTGAGCCGGCTACGCCACCGAGCGACGACCGCCCAGGCCCCGCAGGAAGCCAGCACGGCGACGAACCTCGGTGCCGACCCGGAGACGACCGACAGCCGCTCCCCGTTGTACCGAACGGTCATCCTGGGAGCGAGCGTCCACCAGGGGAGCCGCTGACCCCGGTTTGGCATCGGTTGGCCGAGGATGCTGGCCGCTGCGTGCGGATCCGACAGCAGGTAGGCGAGGGCCACCACGGCTGGAGGGACAGCGGCGAGGACGAAGAACCTCATGCGTCGACCGCGGGGACAGAGACCGAGGAGAGGAAGGACGAGCAGTCCTGCCCAGGTCTGGGCCAGGATCGCCAGCGACAGGACCACCGCCGCCCGCTCGTAGCGACCGGCGCGTAGCTGGGTGAGGGCCGCCGCGGCCCCGGCGAGGGCGAGAAGGTCCT
>JAKABK010000195.1 GCA_021796905.1 Actinomycetes bacterium | reverse complement strand
CGGTGGTCGAGGCGTGCAGCTGCTGGCGCATCAACACGACGAGCAGGGCGCTGGTCGCCCCGGCGGACAGGGCGGCCAGCGCCTGGGCGACGGCGAGGGCCCGCAGCAGCCGGTCGGCGGCGACGTAGCCGAGGGCCCGGCGGCCCTGCGCCCACATGCTGGTGGTGACGACCGGTCGGGGTGCCTCCCCGGCGCGCAGGCCGGCCAACAGGGCGGCCGAGGCGGCGAAGCTGGCGGCGTTGAGCCCGAAGGCGGCCCCATAGCCGGCGGTCGCCGCCAAGAGACCGGCCACGGGGGCGAGCACGACCTGGCTCAGGACGGCGGCCGACCAGATGCCGCTGTTGGCAGCGACGAGCTGGTCGTCGGCGACGAGGCTCGGCAGGAGGGAGCTTGCGGCGGGGTTGAAGAACGCGGAGCCGGCGGACAGGCCGAACGCGACGGCGTAGACGACGGCGATCTGGCCGTGGAAGAGGGCGAGGACCGCGGCGAGGACCACCCGGGCCAGGTCGGCGCCCACCATGACCTTCACCCGGGGCAGCCGGTCGACGAGCGGCCCGGCGAGGGGGGCCAGGGCGATGAGCGGGACGACCTCGGCCAGCACGGCGCCCGAGACGCCCACCCCCGAGCCGGTGAGGCGGAGGGCGAGCAGGGCGACGGTGGTGAACTGGATGACGTCGCCCCACTGGCTGACCGTGCGCGCCGCCCACAGCCGGCGGTAGCCGGGCTGGGCGAGCACCGACACCCGGCGCTTCGTGACCTCCTCGTCGCTCACGGGTCCGAGCCTTCCCCATGGGCGCCGGGAGGTCACGGCGAGCTGGCGGGGGCCGGCCGGGTAGCGCCCATCGGGGTGGGCCAGCTGGCGAGGTTCTCGATCCTCACGGTGGCGCCGGTGTGGGGCGCGTCGACCATCTCGCCCGAGCCGATGTAGATGCCGACATGGCCGGGCAGGCCGGCGAGGAACTCGCCGGGATCGAAGAACACGAGGTCGCCGGGTTCGAGCTGGTCGAGGGGCACGTGCGGGAGGGCGGACCACTGGGCCTCGGAGGTGCGGGGGATCACGATCCCTGCTGCGGCGTAGGCGGCCTGGGTGAGCCCCGAGCAGTCGAAGCCGATCCCTGCGGTCTCGCCGCCCCAGCGGTAGGGGGTGCCGATCTGGTCGAGCGCGTAGCTGACCGCCTCGGCGGCGGCCGGGCTGGGGCCAGTTGCCGTGATGGCTGGTGCCGGTGCGGCGTAGCTGGCGGCGTAGGAGAGCACCTCGGCGACGTATGCCCGGCTGTGGTTGTAGGCGAAGACGGCCCCGGGGATGTCGGCGCCGCCCTGAGCGCCGTTGGTGCACAGGTCCCGGGCGGCGGCGTAGACGGCGTCGGTCGGGTCATACGGGCTCGGCGGTGTGGCCCCGCCGGGCGGGACCGGGGTGTCGTAGGCGGCGAAGGTGGCCGGCAGGAACTGCATGGGTCCGACGGCACCGGCACTGGAGGTCTGTGTGTCGGTGCCGAAGTCGGTCTCGGCCCGCCCGATGCCCGCCAGCACGCTCCAGGGCAGCCCCGGGCAGGTGGCTGCCGCAGCCTGGAAGAGCTCGAGGTAGCTGGCGGGGATCTCGGCTTGCGCCTGGGCAGACGCGGTGACGTCGCCGGCGAACAGGGGGCCGCCGAACAGCGAGGCGATGCCGGCCGCGGCCCCAGCGGCAACCACGACGACGGCGAGGACGAGTCCGGCGCCGATGATGCCGACGGTGCGCAAGGTCACGGGCGTTCTCCTTTCCGGCTGTGGGGGCGGCTGCTGGCCTCGGGCGCGCCGAAAGCGCGCGGCGAACCGGTCAGGTGCCGATTGGTTGAAGGTGGTCCCGGCGAAGACGCCGGGACGATCAGGAGGCTTGGTCGTCCAGTCGGGCGATCAGCCCGTCGAAGAGCCGCTGCCGGCCGATCTGGCCCTTGGCCGCGGCGTCGTCACGCTGGCGGGAGAGGGTGGGGCGGAACTCGACGGTGGTGACGAAGAACGAGCAGGACTCGCACACCGACTCGAAGTGGCAGTCCATGTCGACTGGCCGGGCGCAGTAGCCGTTGCCGAGCATCCGCTGGTCCATCTGGCGGCGAAGACGGCCCATCTCGGATCCTTCGGCCCCGGCGGGGAGCGCCCTGGGCTGGTCGTAGAGGGCCTCGACCTTCTCGGTCACCGAGAAGTACTGGTCGGCCACGGTGCGATCGGCGATGCGGGCGTAGACCCGGGTCATGGTCATGTCCTTGTGGCCGAGCAGCGCGGCTATGGCGTCGAGGCTCATGCCGCGATTGAGCGCCTGGGTGGCGAGCGTGTGGCGTAGCTGGTGGGCGGTGACATGGCCGATCCCCGCCGCGTCGGCGGCCTTGGCGAGCGCCTGAGAAAGGCGGGTGAAGCTGATCGGCCGGCCGTGCTCGCAGAACAGCAGGTTCAACCTGGGTGCCTCGGGCCGGGAGGCCAGCCAGTCGTCGATGAGGACTTTGAGCTCGGGGTGGAGGGGCACGTAGCGGTCGGTGTGCATCTTGCCGACCGGGACGCGCAGCCAATAGGCCGAGCCGATCTGGACCACGGCGTCGACGGTGAGGCGCAGCAGTTCCCCCCGGCGCATCCCGGTGCGGGACAAAAGCTCGATCGCCAGGCGCACGAAGGGGTCCTCGTCCGCCCGGGCGGCCGCCAGGAGCTTGGCCGCGGTGGGGTCGTCGAGGAACCGGGGAAGTGGGCTGTCGAGGCGGGGGTAGTCGCCGGGGAAGAGCAGCCGGCCAACGGGCCGGTCCTCGAACTCCCACTCGGTGAGGGAGTCGAAGAACACGGCCAACGCCGAGAGGTAGTACTGGATGGTCCGCTTCGCTAGCCGGGTGCCCTGGCCCCGGCCGGTGCGGACCAGGGGCCGCTCCGCCAGGTGGGTTTTGAACGCCTCGATATGATGCCGGCGGACCTGGGCGATGGACGTGACGCTCGGGTCCGTGGTGGCCAGGAACACGCCGAAGTGACGGACCATTCGGCTGTCGCGTTTGATCGTGCTGTTGGTGACGACGGTCTCTCGTTGTTCGAGGTAGCGGTGCATGGTGGTGGCCATCGGCTCGGGGATCTGTGCCCAGGCCTCGTCGTAGACGGCCCGGTCGCTGGGACGCAGGAGCGGCCACTTGACGGGTTCGGCGAGCAGCCCGGCATGGAACATCACGTTGACCAGGCCCGTGAAGCGCCCGTTCCCGGCCCGAATCGACCGTCCCTCGGCCCTGAGCCGCTCGGCCGCCTCTTTGAGGGCCATGCGGGCCGGGACGATGTGGCTGGCGTCGACCTCAGTGGGAGCGATCTGGTACAAGGCGGCCGTCTTCATGAGGCAACACCAGAAACCCTCGCGGACGTAGTGGTTGCGATAGCCGAGGGTGGCTACCATGTCGATGATCGTCTGGTGCAGTTCGGGGAAGTACCACGCCCCGAGTTCGCCCAGCCGGCTGGACGTGACCGCCAGGTAGTCCGCCGTGGCCTGCAGCCGGCCGGTGACGAATAGCCATATGACGAAGGACCGGATCGAGTCTCCCAACCCCAGCTGCTCATCGAGGGTCAGGTCTCGCCACGCGTCAGGCGGGCCGGTCAGATCGAAGAACCGCCGGGCCGAGGAGGACATGTGCGGGTCGTAGCGACCACGGCGCTGCGCGTCCCGCTCGTAGGTGGCGACGATCGCTTCGAGGTCAGCCGGGATCTTGCGGGAGGCAGGCATCAGCGGACCTCCGCCTGCTCGGCGGCCACCAACGCGGCCTGGTCCGCGGCGATGACCCCGCTGGCGTTGAGGTACTCCTTGGCCAGCCAGTCGTTCGTCAAATGAAGGTAGATCCGGGTCGATTCGATGGACCGGTGCCCGGCCTGGGCTTGGACCGCCTCCAGCGGCATTCCCGCCTCACGCAATCGAGTCAGACAGGTATGGCGCAACTGATGGCAGGTCAGGCCGGCCAGCCCGGCCCGGTTCCTGGCCCCTTCCACGATTTCGTCGAGGCCGGCGGCCGACAACGGCCGACCCCGGCGGGGCCCCTTCAAGACCACGAACACCACGTCGGTGTCCGTCTCGGGGCGTTCCTCGTCCAAGTAGCGGGCCACGGCGGCGAAGAACTGCGTCGACACCGGGACGAGCCGCTGGTGACCGCCCTTGCCTTCGGCCACGAACAGGCGGCGCTCCCCGGGGTGGACGTCGGCCATCCGCAACCCCAGCACCTCGCAACGGCGCAAGCCGCCCAAAAGCATGGCGAGGACCATCGCCCGGTCACGGTGCCGGCGCAGAGCCACCAGGAAGGAGTCGACCTCGGCGGGGAGCAACACCCTCGGCAGGGTCCGCGGCGTGCGGATCAACGGCGCCCGGCCCCGGCGCTGGTCCCGCCGTCCCCGAGCGAGCGGACCCCTCGGCACCGGGTTGCGCTCGACGACCTCTCGGATCTGGAGGTAGTCGAACAGCCCCGAGAGACTCGACAGCCGGCGGCGCAACGTCCGAGCCGACAGACCACGCTCCCCGTCTTCGAGCCGCTGCACCCGCTCACCGCGCCGTGGACGGCGCTGGTCGGCCAAGAAAGCGAACACGTCATGGACGTCCACCTCGGCCGGGTCCTTTCCCACAACGGTGAAGAAGACCTTGAGGTCGTAGGCGACGGCCAGCCAGCTGTTGGGCCGCAACCGGGCGCCAACGAACGCCAAGTACTCATCGACCAACCGGTTCCCGAGCGACAACTCGACCAGTCGACCGTCGTCCACTCGGCGGGTCAGCGTCGGCGTCCAAGTCACAGGGAGACTCCTCTCGGTGGGCTGCCAACGAGCCTCACGGAAGCGACAACTCAAAGCGCGGATAGATCACCCGCATATTGGGAC
>JAKABK010000194.1 GCA_021796905.1 Actinomycetes bacterium | reverse complement strand
GGCCGGCAGCGGGCTCGGTCCGCGACCGGGCGGGAGACCACCGACCTCGACGCCGGAGCCTCCCGCGGGACGACCCGCCCCGTGGTGGCGGCCGTGCCGGTGACAGCTTGGGGGTCGCAGCGGTAGGCGGCCGGCAAGCCGGACGCGCCGGTCGGCGACAAGTGCCGCGCCTCCACCCACAGCCCGCTCTCCCACCGGGACGGCTTCTGCGCTCCTGTGGACCGCCCATGAGCGGCCGAGGCCACGATGGGCACCTCCGAGGTCGGTCCTCGGCGCCGCTCACGACCGTCGAGGCGGGCCGAAGTCGTCCAAAGATACAAGTTGCATCTTGGAGAGCTATGAAATAGTATGAGAGGGCATTGACCGTCGAGCCTCCAGGAGGACCCATGCGACTCGTCGCCGTTGCCCTGGCCGGAGCAGTGGGAGCTGCGGGCACCACCGGGGCCTCGCCCGGCTACGTGCCCAACCTCACCCCGAGCCAGAACGGTCTCCCCGGGACGGGCGTCCTGCTCGGATTGGCGAACGGCCTCGGTTTCTGGGCCCTGATCGCCGCGGTCGTCGGCATCGTGATCGGAGGCGTCGTCTGGGCGTTCGGCCACTACTCGGGCAACTTCCAGCAGTCCTACAACGGCCGCAAGGGGGTGATGGTCGCCGGCTTAGCGGCACTGCTGATCGGCGGTGCATCGCAGATCGTCCGCTTCTTCGTGGCCCAGGGGGCGAAGTTCTGATGATCGGCAGGTGGTCTGCCGCGCTTTCCGCCGTCGGCGCGCCGAGCGTTCCTCTCGCGGCGACGGCGACGCAGACCGCGGCCCGCGCCGGCTTGCAGCCGCTCCCCGGTCTGGGGTTCCTGGACCCGATCCCGTCTGTCGGGTCTGCGGTCGCGAAGGTGACGGCCAGGGTGGTGTTCGCCTTGTTCACCACCTCCGCCAGGCAGGCGGCTACCTGGGTGGTTGGCCACGTGTTGCGGGTCGCGGCGGTCGGGACCGGCCTCGACCTCGGTCGGGGCAGCTGGTTCGCGGGGACGTTCCCCCAGGTGGGGCCGATCTTCGCGCTGGTGCTGCTGCCTCTGGCCCTGGTCGGGACGATCGGGGCGCTGCTCCGCCAGGACCTGCGGAGGCTGGCGCGGGTGTGGCTGGTCGGCGTCCCCCTCGGGGCCGGCGCCGGGGTGGCGGTCTACGCCCTGGTCCGTTCGGCGGTGCTGGTCACCGACGAGCTGTGCGGCCTGCTGCACCCCGCCGCGACGGTCGCCACGATCACCCTGGCGGCGGGGGCTGATCTTGCTGGCGCGCCCCAACTGGTCCAGGCCCTAGTGGCAGTGGTGATGCTGGTCGGGGGTCTGTTGTTGTGGTTCGAGCTGGTGCTGCGTGCCGCGGCGGTCTACCTGGCGCTGTTCTTCATGCCGTTGGCGATGGCCACGCTGTTGTGGCCGGCGGCGGCCGGCGCGGCCAAGAGGTTCGTGGAGATGTTGGCGGTCCTGGTGCTCGCCAAGCTCGTCATCGTCGGCGCGCTCACCGTCGGCGCCGGCGCGCTCGGCGCAGAGCACGGAGGTCTCGGAGCGTCGATCACCGCTGCCGCCGTGCTGCTCCTCGCGGCCTTCGCCCCGTTCGCGGTGCTGCGCGTGGTTCCGATCGTCGAGCTGGGGGCCGCCGCCCAACTCGAAGGTCTCGGCCGGAGACCCGCCCGGGTGCTGGAGTCGGTCCCGAGCCGGGCGTTGTCCCATGCGAGCCAGGCCGGGATGCTCCTCGACCAGCTCAACCGCTCGCCGTCGGGAGGTCTCGGGGCGGGACCATCTCCACGCCTCGATCTTCCCGAGCACCCGACCGCCTGGACGCTTCGGCCCGAGCCCGGCCCGGGCGGGCCCGAGCCCGCTCCGAGCGGTTCCGGGCCCGGGCGAACGGCGCAGGGCTCGCGGGGGCCCGGCGGGGAGGGTCCCGCCGGCCGGGGCCCGTTCGGCGGGGGTGGTCCGGGCGGTGGGGCAGGTGCCGGAGACCCGGGAGCCGGTGGCGCGGCCGCAGGTGGGCACCTACCGGGTGTCGTCGGGTGAGCGAGCCGGCGAGGAGCTACCGGTTCCACCCGCTGGAGAGGCGGGGTCTGCTCCTCGGGCTCGGGGCCGCGCAGCTTCTCGTCGTCGGCGTCGGCGCCGCCGGCACCGTCGTGGTCCTACGGGCCGGTGGGGGACTCGTGCCGGCGGTGCTGGTGCTGCTCGTCGCGGCGGGGATCGCCGGGTTGCCGGTCGCCGGGGCGACCCCGCTGCAGTGGTTGCCGCTGGTCGTGTCATGGGTCGCGCGGCGTGCTGAGTGCAGCGCTCCACCCGGCCGGAGCGTGCCGCCGCCGGGCATCGCGCTCCGTGCCGCACCGGAGGTCCCCGGTGAACCTGCCCTAGGGGTGGTGCGCGACCGTCGCTCCGGGGCGTGGGCGGCGGTCGTGCCGGTCACTGCTCCCGCCTTCACGCTCCTGGACGTCGAGGACAAGCGCCGCAAGCTCGCCGCGTGGGGGGCGGTGCTCGACAGCACGGCGCGGCCCAGCAGCCCGATCTACCGGGTCCAGTGGCTCGAGCGGACACTCCCCGCCGACACCGGGATGCTGCACGCTCACCTCGACGAGACGGTGGGGCCGACCGGTGGTGTCGGGCCGGCAGCAGGGGGCGGCTCCGGTCGGCGGGACGGGCCGGCCGGCCGCGGTGCCGGCTACCGGGACCTGCTCGGGGCAGCGAGCAGCGGTGCATCCCACGAGGTGCTCCTCGTGGTGAGCGTCCATCCTCGTAGCGCCGGCCGCCAGCTACGGGCGTTCGGGCACGGGCCCGCCGCGGTCTGCTCGCTGCTGCGTCGGGAGCTGCGCCTGCTCGCCGGGCAGCTCAGGCGGTCCGAGCTCGAACCCGGCGTCCCGCTCGACCTCCCAGCGCTTGCCGCGGCGGTCCGGCTCGGCTGCGACCCGCTGGCCCGCCGTTCCCGCTCCGGCACTGACCGTTCGGCGTGGCCGACTGCGTGGGACGACGGCTGGTCGTGCGCCCGGATCGACGGCCGCTGGCAGGCGACCTACTGGGTTGCGGAGTGGCCACGGCGCGAAGTCGGCCCCGACTTCCTGCTGCCCCTGCTGTTGACCTCGGTCCCTCGGGTGGTGTCGGTGACCATGGCGCCGGTGCCGGCGAAGGCCGCGGTGCGGGAGGTGGAGACCGCCAGGACCGCGGAGCTCGCCGACGAGGAGCTCCGGCGTCGGGCCGGGTTCCTTGCGACCGCCCGGCACCGGCGTCGGGCAGAGGGGGTGGCCAACCGGGAGGCGGAGCTCGCCGACGGGCACGGCGAGCTGCGCTTCGCCGGGTATGTCGGTGTCTCGGGGAGCACGCCCGAACAGCTCGACGATGCCGCCGCGACCGTCGAGGCCGCCGCCCAGCAGTGCGGCCTCGAGCTGAGACGCCTCTACGGCCGGCAGGTGGAGGCGTTCAGCTGGACCTTGCCGATCGGCAGGGGGCTCGGGTGAAGCGGTCGCCGGCGTGAGACCAGCTGGGGTTCCGGCGCACCGGGCGACCACCGCCCACCTGCAGGCCCTGTACCCCTTCGTGTCGGGGCGGGGGCTCGGCAGCCGCGGGGTCTACCTGGGCCGGGACCTCCACGGGGGGCCGTTCTGTTTCGACCCGTGGGAGCTGTACGCCTCCGGGGTCCTCACCAACCCGAACCTGGTCGTCGCCGGGCAGATCGGTCGCGGGAAGTCGACATTCGTCAAGACCTTCGTGTGGCGCCAGATGCTCTTCGGCCGCCGGGCGTGGATCGTGGACCCCAAGGGCGAGTACGGCCGGCTGGCGACGGTCGCCGGGGTGACGCCGCTACGTCTGGCCCCGGGTGGGCCGGTCAGGCTCAACCCCCTCGCCGTCGACCGCTCCCACGCCCGAGCGGTCGACCCGAGCGGCCAGGTCGACCTGGTCGCCTCGGTGGCCGGGGCGGGGTTGGGTCGGTCCCTGACCCCGACCGAGCGGACCGCGCTGGACCTGGCGGTGCGGGCTGCGCAGGCGAGGACGCCGGAGCCGACCCTGCCCGATGTAGTCGACGCGATCCTCGATCCCGACCCGGGGTCGGCGGCGACGGTCCGCACCGATGTCCAGGGGTTGGCCGCCGACGGCCGCAACGTCGGCCTGGAGCTCCGGCGCCTGGTGAGAGGTGACCTGGCCGGGCTCTTCGACGGTCCGACAACGGCGGGTGTCGACCTCGACGCCGAGCTGGTCGTCCTCGACCTGTCAGCACTTTACGATTCGCCGGCTCTCGGCATACTCATGACCTGCGCTGTCGCCTGGCTGCAGGCGCTGCTCCGCCGGGCCGACGGGTCGAAGCGGCTGGTGGTCCTCGACGAGGCGTGGGCGGTGCTCCGGGACCTCGGCACCGCCCGCTGGTTGCAGGCGAGCTTCAAGCTCGCTCGCTCATACGGCGTCGCCAACGTCGCAGTGGTCCACCGTCTCTCGGACCTGCGCGCCGCCGGCCCTGGCGGATCGGAGCAGCGCCGGCTCGCCGAGGGGCTGCTCGCCGACTCCGAGACCCGCGTCGTCTTCGCCCAGGCCCGCTCCGAGGTGCCGGTCACTCGCGAGCTGCTCGGCCTGACCGTGACCGAAGCGGAGCTGCTCGCTCGCCTGCCCCGCGGTCTCGCACTCTGGAAGGTCGGCGAGCGGTCCTTCGTCGTCGAGCACGTCGTCGGGCGCGATGAGCTCGACCTGGTCGACACCGACCAGGCAATGGTCGGGAACCGATGAGCCCTGCCCGCCGGGAGCGGTCGGCCGCAGGTCGCTCCGGAGCGGTCGGCGGGGTCTCGGGCACCGCGCGGCCCGGGCGGGCGGAGGGCCGCGAGGAGCCTCCCGGGTGGGGGGCCCG
>JAKABK010000193.1 GCA_021796905.1 Actinomycetes bacterium | reverse complement strand
GACGGCGGATCGAGCGCGCGTCGGGGCTCGGGGCCCGCCTCTGGGGCGCCTCGGGCGTCTCGGGGACCGCCTGAGGCGCCCAGACCACGCCATCGCGGCGAGCCCGCTCCCCGTCCGGTTCGGCCCCGTGCCGAGACGCGCTTCACGCGCGGCTGGGTTACGATCCGCCGGTGGCGACAGCTGGCGCGGACCTGGGGCTGTCGGGGCGGTCCGGGGGGAGCGACGCCGACAGCCGCGACGGTCCCACCGGGGTCGGGCGCGTCAGCCCCGAGCCCGACCCGGCGCCCGGCGAGCGCGCCGACGCCCTCCTGCGGCGGGTCCAGCTCGGCGCCGACGTCTCCTACGAGCTGGCCGCAAGCCTCGATCTGGACGTCACCTTGGACCGTCTCGCCGAGCGCCTGGTGCCGGACCTGGGCGACATCTGCGTCGTGGACCTCCGGGACGGGATCGGCAGCCACAGCCTGGTGGCGGTGGCCGCCCGCAACCCTGAACCGGCCCGGTTGATGCGCGCAGCGGAGGCCCGCCTGCCCCGCCGGCGCAACCCGGTGTCGTCGCTCGCCCGGACCCTCGCGACTGGCGCGCCCACCCTCGTGGCCGACTGCGACGACGCCTACCTCGCCTCGGTCTCCCCCGACGACGCGCTGCGCTGCTTGTACCAGGAGATGCGGATGCGCTCCCTGCTCGTCGTGCCGCTCGTCGCGCGGGGAGCGGTGCTGGGGGCGATCACCCTCGCCCGGGCCGACCCCTACGGCCCCCGGCCCTACGACGCCGACGACGTCGAGGTCGCCTCGGAGATCGCGGCGCGCGCCGCTCTGGCGGTCGACAACGCCCGGCTCTACACCGGCGAGCACGCCGCGGCGGAAGCTCTGCAACGTGCCCTGCTCCCGGCGATCGAGGCCCAACCGGGGATCTCCGTCGCGGCCCGCTACCTCCCGGCGTCGGCGGGGGTGGGAGGCGACTGGTACGACCTGTTCGCGCTCCCCGACGGGGCGGTCAGCGTGACGATCGGCGATGTCGTCGGCCACGACCTGCGGGCCGCGGCGAGCATGGGCCAGTTGCGCAGCGTGATCCGCTCCTACGCGGCCGAGGTCGCCGACCCCGCCGAGGTGCTCGACCGGGCGGACCGGCTGGTGCAGAGCTTCTCGATGGCCCAGCTCGCCACCGCGTTCTACGCCCGCCTGGAGCGCGCCGATACCGGCGAGGGAACGGCGTGGCGGCTGTCGTACGCCAACGCCGGGCACCCCCCTCCGCTGCTCCACCTCCCCGACGGCTCCTCGAGCTGGCTCGAGGGGGCGACCGGCCCGCCGATCGGCGCCCCCCGCCACGACCGCCGGCCCGACGCGACCGTCGCCCTGGATGCCGGAACGACCTTCGTCGGTTTCACCGACGGGCTGGTCGAGCGCAGGGAGCGGGACCTCGACGTCGGCCTCCGTCGCCTGGAGGAGCTGGTCGGGGCGGGGGAGTGGCTCGGGGCGGGAAGCGCGCCCGCGGTCCGCCTCGAGGCTCTCTGCGAGCTGCTCACCGGACGGCTGCTCGGCCCGGACCGGAGCGACGACGTGGCGATACTGGCCCTCACCCTCGGGTAGGGCCCAGCCCACGGCCCCGCCCCGACCCCCGACCCAACCGGCGACGAACGACCCGAACCCTGCCGGGACCGCCGTCCCCCGGCCGGTAGCGGGGCGCGCCGGGCTGCTCACCGGGTCGATCGGCGGTGGGCACGACGCCCTGGCCGAGGCTTGCGCCTCGGCACTCGCCGGCTCCGGGTGGCGGACCGCGACCGTCGACGTGGTCGCCAGCCTCGGCGCCGGCGGCCCGGCGCGCGCCGCGGACCGACTGTTCCGCCGCCTGCTCGGCTCCCCGGCGGTCTACGACGCGTTCCACTTCGACCACCTCCGTCCCGGCACCCGTCTCGCCCTGGTCGCGGAGCGCGCCGGGGTCGCCCGAGCCGCCCCGGGGGTCGCCGACCGCCTCGCGGCCGAGCTCGGCGCGGAGCCGATCGAGCTGGTGATCTCGGTGTTCGCGACCGGCGCCGGGGTCGCCGCCCGGCTCCGGGCAGCGGGACGCTGCCGGCGCAGCGTGGTCTTCGTCCCGGACTCGACCGCGCACCGCATGTGGGTCCACGAACGCACCGACCTGTTCCTCGTCACCTCCCGCCTCGGGGCCGCCAGCGTCCGCCGCTACCGGCCCGACGCGCCCGTCGAGATCCTCGCCCCGCCGCTGCGGGCGGAGTTCGCCGACCCACCGACCCGGGGCGACGCGCGGCGCGCCCTGGGCCTGCCAGACGAAGCCGAGGTGGTGCTGTTGATGGGCGGCGCGTGGGGCCTCGGACCGGTCGTCGAGGTGGCGGCCGGCCTCGCCGACTCCGGCCGTCACGTCATCGCCGTCGCCGGACGCAACCAGGCGCTGCTCGCCAGCTTGCGCGCCGCGGCGGCCGACCGGTCCCGCCTGGTCCCCGTCGGTCTCACCGCGGCGGTCGCCGAGGCGATGGCCGCCGCCGACCTGGTCGTGACCACCGCCGGCATGACCTGCCACGAGGCCCGGGCGGTCGGCCGGGGACTGGTGCTGCTCGACGTGGTGCCCGGCCACGGACGGGAGAACCTGGCCCACGAGCTGGAGCTGGGGGCCGCGGCGGTCGCCCAGGCCGAGGCTCGCAGCGTCGTCTCGGCGGTCGACGAGGCGCTCGCCTCCCCCGAGATGCGCGACCCGCCCCCGACCGACGCCCGGGCCGCCCGCCGTCGCCTGCTCGAGGTGGTGGGCACCCTCGTGGGCCCCGGCCCAGGAGCCGGCGGCTCGCTCGGGCCGCGGGTTCGGCCAGACTGACCGGGATGACGATCCTCGTGACCGGCGGCGCCGGCTACATCGGTTCCCACACCGCCCGGCTCCTCGCCGAGCGCGGTCGGGAGGTGGTGGCGGTCGACTCGCTCGAGCGGGGGCACCGGGCAGCGGTCGGTGACCTGCCCCTGGTGGTCGCCGACGTCTCCGATCGCGCCGCCCTGGCCGAGCTGATCGACGCTCACCGGGTCGACTCGGTCGTGCACTTCGCCGCGTACAAGGCCGCCGGCGAGTCGATGGAGCATCCGGGGAGGTATTTCCACAACAACGTCGGCGCGACCGCCGCCCTGCTCGACACCGTCGCGGCCGCCGGCATCGAGCGGTTCGTCTTCTCCTCGTCCGCCGCGGTCTACGGGACCCCCGAGTCGCTCCCGGTCACCGAGGACGCCCCGGTCCGTCCCGAGAGCCCTTACGGGGAGAGCAAGGCGATGGTCGAGACGATGCTCGCCTGGCTCGGGCGGCTGACGCCGCTGCGCTCGGTGAGCCTGCGCTACTTCAACGCGGCGGGCGCCTGGCCCGACGGGAGCCTCGGGGAGGACTGGTCGCTCACCACCAACCTGGTGCCGGTGGTGATGAAGTCGTTGCTCGGCCGCCGCCCACCCCTCGAGATCTTCGGGACCGACTACCCGACACCCGACGGGACCGCGGTCCGTGACTACGTCCATGTCCTCGACCTCGCCGAGGCGCACGTCGCGGCGCTCGACCACCTGGAGGCTGGTGGGGAGTCGAGCGTGGTCAACCTCGGGACGGGGGTGGGGTCCTCGGTGCGCCAGGTGCTCGCCGCCGCGGAGGCCGCCGCCGGGCGGGAGGTCCCGACCGTGCTCGCCGAGCGCCGCCCGGGCGACCCGGTCGCGGTCTACGCCGACAACCGCCGGGCGGCCGAGCTGCTCGGCTGGCGGCCCCGTTTCGGCCTCGACGACATCCTCGCGTCGGCGTGGGCATGGCACTCGACCCACCCCGACGGCCATGGCGATTGACACCGGGGAGGTCTCCGGGCCGCTAGCCGTCCTGCTCGACACCTTGGACCTGGAGACCATCGACCGGAACCTGTTCCGGGGAAAGACCCCGCCTACGCGTCTGCAACGGATCTTCGGGGGGCAGGTGGCCGCCCAGGCGCTGGTCGCCGCCGGGCGCAGCGTGGTCGGCAAGACGGTCCACAGTCTGCACGCCTACTTCCTGCGGGCCGGGGACCCGGCGGCTCCGGTCGTCTACGAGGTCGACCCGATCCACGACGGGCGCAGTTACGCCACCCGGCGGGTGGTCGGGGTCCAGGACGGACGGGCGATATTCAACCTCCAGGCGAGCTTCAAGCTCGCCGAGCCGGGCTACGACCGTCAGGCGCCGTTCCCCGACGAGGTCGACGACCCGGCGTCGTTGCCGACCTGGCGGGGTTTCGGTCTCGACGAGCGGGGCGAGGACGACCGCGAGGCGCTGCCGCCCCCGTCGTTCCCCTTCGAGCTGCGCCTGGCAGCACCGGCCGGGGGTTACGACCGGCTGATCTGGTGGCGGACCCTGGGCCCGCTGCCCGAGGACCCGACCCTGCACGCCTGCGTCGCGGCCTACGCCTCGGACCTGACCCTGCTGTCGGTACCGATCGAGGCCTACGCCCGGGAGGCGGCCGCGGCCGGCAGGCACTTCGACCCCCCGGCGTTCGTCGCCAGTCTCGATCACGCCATGTGGTTCCACCGGCCGATGCGGGTCGACAGGTGGATGCTCTACGCCCAGTCCTCCCCCTCCAGCGGTGACGGTCGGGGACTGTGCCTCGGGCAGATGTTCGGCCTGGACCGCTCCCTCGCGATCACCGTTGTCCAGGAGGGGGCGATCCGCCCCCCGCGCTGAGCCGGGTCGGACCCTCGACACCACCAGGGAGCGACGTGCTCCCGGGTCCTGGCGAGCGTGGGGTGAAGATGAAGGTGAAGGTGAGGGTCAGGGGATGATCGGGGGTCGCGGATTGGTGCCCGGGCCGCCGAGCAGGCACTGCATCGACACCACGTCGAGCCAGCGACCGAACTTGCGGCCCACCTCCCGCTCCACGCCGACCAGC
>JAKABK010000192.1 GCA_021796905.1 Actinomycetes bacterium | reverse complement strand
GCACCGAGATCGGCGAGGTCGGGCCGACCGGGGCTTGTTGGTCGTCCGGGACTTGTTGGTAGGCCGGGCTCGCGCCTGAGGGACCGCCCCGACGGTCACGGCAGATAGCGGCGCCCGTGCGGCCCGGGGGCGGGTCCGTGCGGCCCGGGGGCGGGTCGGGTCGGCCCGGGGTCGGGTCGGGGCGGGTCGGTGGTCCCCGGGATGTGCCGGGCGCGGACCTTGCCCCGCTCGGGAGACGCCGCTACTGTCGGCCCCGGTTGCGAGGGAACGGCAATGATCGAGATCCCCGATGACGGCTCCCGGCTGGCCACGGCTCCCGCGCCCGGGGTCGGCGGAGCCGACGTTGGTGGGGTTCGGGCAGCCGGCTCGGGCCCGGCAATCTCGGCGCCGTCCAGCTCAGCCCCGGCCAACCGGGACGACCACGCCTCGAGGGTGCTCCGACCGTACGTGGCCCCCCTCGCCGTGGCACGGCAGTCCTGCTCCGGGGAGGACCGCCTCGAGGCGGTCGATGGAACGCTGGCCTTCGTCGACGTCTCCGGTTTCACCCGGCTGACCGAGATCCTCGCGGGCAAGGGGAAGGCGGGCGCGGAAGAGCTCAGCGACCTCCTCAACGTCGTCTTCGCCGGCCTGCTCGCCATCTCCGACGAGCTCGGCGGGGAGCTCGTCAAGTGGGGGGGTGACGCCGTGCTGCTCCTCTACACCGGGGCGGCCCACGCCGAGCGGGCGACGGCAGCGGCGGCCCGGATGCAGGCTCGCATGCGGCACCTGGGGCGCCTCAGGACATCGTGTGGGCCGTGCACCCTCCGGGTCTCGGTGGGGATCCACTCCGGCCGGTTCCACGTGCTGATGGTCGGCCGCCGTCACCGGGAGCTGCTGATCGCCGGCCCCGGTGCCACCCTGACCGCGACGATGGAGGGCATTGCCGAGGCGGGCGAGATCGTCGTCAGCTCGACGACCGCCGAGCTGCTGGAGGGTGGAGCCGTGGCGGGCGCCAAGGGCTCGGGGTGGCTGATCGACACCGACCACCGCTTCGACATCCCCGCACTGCCGGTCCCCGAGCCCCCACCGGATCTCAGCCCAGCGCCGTGCGTTCCGGAGAAGCTGCGGACCCACCTCCTCGCCGGCCCGGTGGTCAGCGAGCACCGTCAGGCGGCGGTGGCCTTCGTCGAGTACCTCGGCACCGACGATCCCCTCGCCCGCCGGGACGCATCGGTCGTCGACGACCTCGACGACCTCGTCAGCTTCGTGCAGGACAGTTGCGCTACCCACGACGTCGCCTTCTGGGAGACCGACATCTCCAAGGACGGTGGGAAGATCATGCTCGTCGCCGGCGCGCCGTCGGGCACCGACGACGACGCCGGCCGTCTGCTGGCGGTGCTCCACGAGTCCATGACGACAGCGACCGGGCTCCCCCTGCGCGCCGGAGCCACCTACGGGCGGGTCTTCACCGGCGAGTTCGGCCCCCCCAACCGACGGACCTACACCGTGAAGGGGGACAACGTCAACCTCGCCGCCCGCCTGATGGCCCGGGCCGGAGCTGGGGAGATCTACGCCAACGAGAACCTGCTGCGCCGCAGCGGGGTGCAGTTCGCTGCTGAGACCCTCGAGCCGTTCCTCGTCAAGGGAAAGGTCGAACCGGTCCGAGCCCGACGCCTGGTGCCGGCGAGCGGATCGGCGCACGTGCGCGGCGCGAGCCCCGCGGCTCCACCCCCCGGATCGGAGCTGCCGCTCGTCGGTCGATCCGACGAGCTCGGGGCGCTCCTCGAGCGCCTCCGCGGCGCCGCCGGCGGCCACGGGTCCTGGGTCGAGGTGCTCGGGCCGCCAGGCATCGGGAAGTCGCGTCTGATCGACGAGGTCGCGGCGCTCGCCCCCGACCACGACGTGCTTCGCGTTCGCTGCGACCACTACCGCTCGCGCCTGCCCTACGCCGTGGCGCGCGACCTCGGGCGACAGAGCCTGGGGGTGGACCCCGACGCCGAGCGCGAGCTGGCCGGCGCGGTACTGGTCGGTGCCGTCGCGTCGGCGGCACCGGAGCTGACCGCCTGGTTGCCGCTGCTCGCCGACGTGATCGGAGCCGACGTCCCCCCGACACCCGAGGTGGCGGCCTTGGACGAGGCGTTCCGCCCGGCGAGGCTGCGGGATGCGTACGCCCAGCTCCTGTGCGCCCTGCTGACCCGGCCGACACTGATCGTCGTCGACAACATCCAGGACATGGACGACGCCAGCGCCGGCCTCCTCGGGCGGATCGCCGCGGCGGCGACCACCGCCCCGTGGACCGTGGCGCTCGTCGGCCGCGCTCCCGCCCCCTTCCTGCCGGTCGGCGATTGCGAACCCCGGGCGTGTGTCGGTCTGCGCGCCCTGGACCAGGAGGACTCGAGGCGTCTCCTGCGAGCCGCGACCTCCGCCCAGCCGTTGAGCCATCGGCGGGCGGCCGCCATCGTCGAACGCAGCGAGGGGAACCCCCTGTTCCTCCTCGAGCTTGCCAACCTGCCCCATGACCTGGGGGACGACATGCTCCCCGACAGCGTCGAGAGCCTGCTCGCGGCGCGCATCGACCAGCTCCCCCCGCCCGACCGGCACCTCCTGCGCGTCGCCTCCGTGCTGGGGCGCAGCGTGAAGGTCCCTGTGCTGAGAGCCTTGGTCGAGGGCGACCTGCCACCCGACCGGCTCGCCGCCCTCGACGATCTCATCATGGAGGACGGCGTCGACAGCCTGCGTTTCCGGAACAAGATGCTGCGCGACGCGGCCTACGAGGGTCTGGCGTTCTCCGAGCGGGCCCGGTTGCACGGACTGGCCGGGGCGGCGCTCGAGCAGCTCTCCGACGGCTCCGCCGACGACGCCGGCCTCCTCGCGTTCCACTTCGGCCGGGCCGGCATCAAGGAAAGAGCTTGGCGGTACGGGCGGGTCGCAGCGCAGCGGGCGGGGGAGGTCTACGCCCACGCCGAGGCGGCGAGCCTGTTCGAGCGGGCGCTCGAGGCCGGGAGCGGTCTACGGGGCGTGGGGCGACGTGACCGCTTCGCGGTCGCCCAGGCGATCGGTGACAGCTACTCCCGGGCAGGGGAGTTCCTCCGGGCGGACGCCGCCTACCGCGTCGCCCGACGATGGGCGTCGGAAGGCGCCGAGCGCACCGAGCTCAACTACAAGGTCGCCTCGGTCGCCGAGCGCTGCGGGAGCTACGTCCGTGCGCTGCGCGCGCTGAGCGTCGCCGAGCGGTCCGCGGCCATGGCGGCGCCTCCGGAGGTGGACCGGTTAATGGCCCGGATGTGCGCTCTGCGGGGCCTCGTCCGCCACCGGCAGGGACATGGAGCGGAGGCGGTCGTCCTCCTGCGCCGGGCGGTGCAGCACGCCCGTTGCGCAGACGCCCCGGACCTCCTGGCCGAGGCTCTCGTCCACCTCGACGAGTCGGAGCTCACCGTCGGCGAGCCTGGCGACGGTGAGCACGCCCGGGAAGCGCTGGCGGTGCTCCAGCGGGTGGGCGGCTACCTGTGGTTGGAGGGCCAGGCCTACAACCAGCTCGGGATCCGGGCCTACTTCGCCGGGCGGTGGCCCGAGGCGGTCGGCTACTCCCGGGCGTCCGCCGATGCGAGCAAGCGTTCCGGTGACGACTGGGCGGCGGCGGTGGCCGCCGGGAACATCGCCGAGGTGCTCTCGGACCAGGGGCACCTGGCCGAAGCGCGTGACCTGTTGGAAGAGATGCTCCCCGCTTACCGGGCGGCGGGCACCCCCAGCTTCGTCGCCTACGGCGCCCTGCTGTGGGGTCGCCTGGCGGCACGCTCCGGCCGCTTCGAGGAGGCGTGGCCCGCCCTGGAGGAGGCGGAGGCGACCTACCGGGCGGAGCGGGAGGCGCTCGGAGTCGCCCACAGCCGCGCCCTGCTCGCCGAGGCGAAACTGCTCGCCGGTGACCCCGCCGCCGCCCGAGCGGTCGCCGAGGGCTGCCTCGAGGACCTGGGGTCCCTCGCCGGGGGCAACCTGATCGCTCCGCTCGCGCTACGGGTCGGGGGTGTCGCGGCGCTGGCCGAGCGAGCCGAGGATGTCGGCCGCGAGCGGTTGGAGCGGAGCATCACCGTCGCCCGATCCCGCAGCGCCCGCTACGAACTGGCCCTCTCCCTGCAGGCGCTGGCCGACCTGCTACCGGGGCTCGTCCCCGCCGCCGAGCGCGACGAGTGCCGGCAGCTCTGCGAGCAGCTCGGCCTGACCGAGCGATCCCGGCACCTCCCGGTGGTGGCGGCGGGCGGGTGACCCCCGGGACCGGGGCCACCCGCCTCCGCCGGGCGCTCAGTAGTGCATGGGGTCGGCGAGCGAGCTCTGGTAGACGACGACCTGCTCCCCGCCGCCGGGCAGCCGGGCCCGGCTGTAGACGCACATCTCGAGCGGGTCGGTGCTCGCCACGTACCCCGGATCGGTGCAGTCGGCGAGCAGTCCCTGCCAGATGTAGGGAACGGTCGGCGTTGGGGTCGCCTGAACCTGGGTCGCCCCGTAGAACTGCTGGGTGGCGCCCGAGCAGACCGGCATCTGCGAAGCGCCATTGTTGGTGACGGAGTTCATCACCGCCTTGGTGAAGTCGAGGGTGACATAACCGCTCGCCGACCCGCCGGTGGAGATCACCAGCGGGTCGTACGGTCCGCTGGAGACCTGGCTGTCACAGGTGAGCCCCAGGCCCTCACCGAACGAGAGGGCGAGGCTGTAGCCGCTGCCGCTCGACGCCGTGGAGGTGACGAACCCGGTCGTGCCCTGCAGGGCACTGGTGACCGTCGGGCTGGTGCAGGTGCCGCTGGCCGGGCAGCTCGTCACCGACTGGGCGACCGAGAAGGGGGTCGAGTCGGTGCTCGTGCCGGGCGCCGACGCGACCAGCCCGTAGCCGGTGCCGAGGTTGGTCGCCGCCAGGGTGGTGAAGACCGCCTGCCCGCTGCTGTCGGTCGTCACGGTCACCC
>JAKABK010000191.1 GCA_021796905.1 Actinomycetes bacterium | reverse complement strand
ATGGACCACCCCAGCCCCGAGCTAGTCGCCAACCGCTACCGGGACCGCCGCTGCGGGCAGCTGCGCCCGAGCGATGTCGGCTCGACGGTCCGCCTGGCCGGTTGGGTGGCCGCCAAGCGCGACCACGGCGGGCTGCTGTTCGTCGACCTGCGCGACCCCGCCGGGATGGAGCCCGCCGGTTCGGTGCAGCTGGTGGTCCACCCCGGCGCCGAAGCCTTCAGGATCCTCGAGGAGCTGCGCCTCGAGAGCGTGGTGAGCGTGACCGGCACCGTCGTGGCCCGCTCGGCGGGAACGGTCAACCCCCGGCTCGCCACCGGCGAGGTCGAGGTCGGGGTCGGGACCGTCGAGGTGCTCTCCTCCGCCGAGGTGCTGCCGTTCCCGGTCGGCCACGACAGCGAGGTCGGCGAGGAGGCGCGGCTGCGCTACCGCTACCTCGACCTGCGCCGGGGCCCGCTCGCCGAGCGCCTCGCCAGGCGCGCCCGGCTCGCCACCTTGGTGCGCAGCCATCTCGCCGCCCGGGGCTTCCTCGAGGTCCAGACCCCGGTGCTCACCGCCTCCTCACCCGAGGGAGCCCGTGACTTCCTCGTGCCCTCCAGTGCCTACCCCGGGGAGTTCTACGCCCTCCCCCAGGCCCCCCAGCAGTTCAAACAGCTGCTCATGGCCGGCGGTGTCGAGCGCTACTTCCAGATCGCCCCGTGCTTCCGGGACGAGGCCTCACGCGCCGACCGCAGCCCCGGGGAGTTCTACCAGATCGACCTGGAGATGGCCTTCGCCACCCAGGAGGACGTCTTCTACGAGGTGGAGGCGCTGATGACCACGGTCGTCGCCGGCATGACCGACAAGCAGGCGACGGCACCGTTCCCCCGGCTCGGCTTCGCCGAGGCGATCGACCGGTTCGGCACCGACAAGCCCGACCTGCGCTTCGGTCTCGAGATCGCCGAGCTCACCGGGACCCTCGGCGGGAGGACCGACCTGCCGATGATCGCCGGCGCCCCCGCCGCCGGCCACGTGGTCCGGGCGCTGCGGGCCCCGGGCGGCTCGGCGCGCTCCCGCAAGTACTTCGACGCCTTCGCCGAGGACGCCAAGGCCGCCGGGGTGATCGGCACGTGGCTCGGCCTCGACCCCGACGGGCCGAGGGGCCCACTGGCGCGTCGCCTCACCGACGAACAGCTCGGGGCGCTCACCGCCGCGGTCGGGGCCGAGACCCCCGACGCGGTGCTGGTCGCCGTCGGCCGGCGGGACCCGGTGGCCGCCGTGCTCGGAGAGCAACGCCGGCGCCTCGGGCGTGACCTCGGCCTCGCCGACCCGGGGGTGCTGGCCTTCGTGTGGGTCGTCGACTTCCCGATGTACGAGCGCAACGAGACGACCGGGGGATGGGACTTCTCCCACAACCCGTTCTCGATGCCCCAGGGCGGCCTCGACGCCCTCCGCGACCTCGACCCCGGGTCGATCCTCGCCTACCAGTACGACCTGGTCTGCAACGGTGTGGAGCTGTCGTCGGGGGCGGTCCGCAACCACCGGCCAGAGGTGATGGAAGCCGCCTTCGCGATCGCCGGCTACGGGCCGGAGCGGATCCGCAGGTCCTTCCCGGCCCTGTGGAACGCGTTCCACTACGGTCCCCCTCCCCACGCCGGCATCGCCCCCGGCTTCGACCGGATCCTGATGGTCCTCCTCGACCAGGCCAACATCCGGGAGGTGATCGCGTTCCCTCTCAACCAGTCGGCCCGGGACCTGCTGATGGGGGCCCCGAGCCCGGTCTCCGACCAGCAGCTGGCCGACCTGCACCTGCGGGTCGTCCCGCCCCCACCGTGACCGGACCCGCCCGCTCCCGCCCCCGGGACGCCGGCCCCCGGTGACCGTGGCGCTCGACGCAACCGTCGCGCTCGACGTCGCCTCCGGCGTTGCGGCAGCGGCTCTCGCCGCCCTCGCCGCCTGCCTGGTCTGGGCCCGGCGCGCTGTCGGTGCCGCCGAGGCCCGTGACCGTGCGGCGAACCGGCGGGCCGACACCGCCGAGGCGGAACTGGCCGCGCTGAGCGAGGCGAAGGCCGGCGTCGAGCGGGTCGCCCACCGCCACGACCGGGCTCTCGAGACCCTCTGGGAGCTGGCCGAGCTCGGCCACGCCCGCCAACGCTCCGACCAGGTGGCCCTCACGCCCGGAGCCTGCCCGCCCGGAGGCCCCGGACTGTCGGGGGCGTTGCAGCTCCTCGTCGATCGGGTCCGGGAAGAAGCCGGGATCCCCGGGGAGCTCCGGGTGGAGCTGTCGGTCCAGCCGCATGCGGCCGACGCCCTGATCGTCCTGCAGACCATGCAGGCGTTGCTCGACGCGGTGGCCCGACGCTGCGACCATTTCGCCATCGACCTGCGCGACCGACCCGGCCGTCTGGTCGCAGTCGTGCTCGGCAACGGCTTCGACGGCGGTCAGGGCACCGTCGAGGACGCCCGGAGCATGGCCCGGCTGTTGCGGGGGGTCGGTGTGGACGCAACCGTCGCGGCCGCCGGCGGCAACATCGAGGCCGAGCTCGCCTTCCCGGTCCCACCCCCCGGGTAGGGTCGGCAACCGGTTCCCAGCCGCCCGGCCCCCCGGGTGGCGCAGTGATCGGGGCTCGGAGCTCCCCCCGCCGGCGGTGCGTCGCACCGCCGCCACGCATCCGGCGTCACCACCCGCCGCCGAGGCAAGGAGCCCGACATGACCGTCCCCTCGACCCTGGACCCCACCTCGCGCCCGGAGGCCCCCTGCGACCTCGAGCGCCTCGTCGCGTGCTTCGACGACACCCGCATCCAACGGACCCTCGGGGCCTCGGGGGCGTGCGTCCTCGCGCTCCCCGCCCGGTGGCGGGGAGGGGATCCCCGCCGCGTTGAGCTGCTGCCCGTCGCGAACCTCCTCGGCTGGTCCGCTCCGGCGAGCGTCGACACCCTGGTCTTCGTCGGTGGCGGCACGGCAACCGGTCCCGGCAGGGCCGTAGACCCCGCCGCGGTCACCGCCGGTGCCGGCCGTCCCGACGGGGGCCCGGTCCCGGTCCTTCCGGAGGTCGAGGTCGTCGTAGCCATCGACCGGTCCGGTCGGCTCGCCGGGCGGGTCCGTACCGGCGACACCGTCGAACGCCGCCCACCCGCCGGGGGCCGTCTCTTCGACGCCCTCCACCGCTGCCTCGGACTGGCGACCGCCGCCCCGGCGGAGTCGACCGCCGGGCTGCTCGCCACCCTCTGGTTGGCGGCGATCGCCGCCACCGGCACCCGCCGCGGGTGCCCGCTCAGCTGGGCCGACGCCGTCCGCTGCCACCCGATCGCCGCCGCGCTCACCTCCGAGGACCCTTCGATCGACGAGCAGGCCCTCGAGGAGGCGATCGTCGCCGTACCGAGGATCTGGACCTGGGAGGCGCTCAGGGAGGCGACCTGCCTGCATGGCACCCTCGGCGCGCTCTGCCCCCCGGAGCTGGCCGGGTGGATGGACGAGGGCATGTTCTCGCGCTGGGTGTCGGGGTCCGCGGTCACGCTGGGACAGGTAGTCCCCGACGCCGCCACCGCCCTCGACGCCCGGGCCTGGATGCGTGCCGGGCAGCTGCTCGCCCGCAGCGGGGTGACCCTGCCCTCCCCGGGGGACTGACCGCGGCCCACCGGACCGCCGGCTGTCCCCCGGGTCCGGGGCTCTACATTCCCCCGGCGTGCGGGCGGCCGGCTCGTCGACCAGCTGTCGGAGAGCGTCGACGAACATCTGCACCAACCGCACAAGTGCCGGTGAGACCCGCCCTGTCGTGGAGTGGAAGAGGCCTTCCGGCTCTTCCTGCAGTCCGGCGACTGGCCCACGGTCTCTGATTTGATCTCCGACGATCCTTCGCCCAGCGCGCCCACGTCATCGACGTCCAAGCAATCGCCCCAGCCCGGCCGCGTGCCCCAGGTGAGTTGCGCACCTACCACCAGGACACCGTGTCGCTCCTTTTTCGACAGCTGCCGCCGCGATACGTCCCCACCGCCCAACACCTCCTGACCGTGTGCCTCGCGGCCGTCCGCCGGGCCGTCGAGGTCTACCTGACGAATGGCGCCGACCCCAAGGTGTCGAGCAGTGATCCGCAGATCGACGGCCTGGCCGGCAACAACCCTCAGCTCATTGCCCGCGCGGGGCAGCTGCTCACCGCCGAACCCGTCGCCCCACTCGGCGGGGGCTCCCTCGGTCCTGAGTCGTGGGAGCTGTTCATCAACGAGAACGTCGTCATGGACTTCCACAACCTTCGCACCTTCGATGACTTTGTGACCCGACAGGATGCAATCGGGCGGCGAGCGGACGAGCGGCGAGCGATGACCCAGGCCGGGCCCCCGGTTCAGCTTCCGGATCCGACCGCCGCACCGAGCGACAGCGGTCCGCGACGGATCTTCGTGGTGATGCCATTCGGCCCGGAGTGGTCCATAGCCGTCTACGAGCTGATCAAGCGAGCGGCGAACGCGCTCGACCTGGAGCCGGCCGCCATCGTTGAGCGGGCTGACGACATCACGAAGCCGGGCCGGATCACACAGCAGATCGTGGACTCGACACGTTATGGGCCTTGAGCGTCTCCCCGAAGGCTTTCTTGAATCCTCCGTCACAGAAGACCTTCCTCAGCCGTTCGGACTGATCGCATTGATGATGGCCCGCTTGGAATGCACTGGTCGGCGCCCGATCTTGCCGGGACCGGAGAAGTCCGGGACCAGATCGTCGATCAACGCCCACTCCTCGTCGCTCAAGTCACCGTGGACCGTACGCCAATCACGCGCGGACTGTTTCGTATCCTGGACCATGTCACATTATAGTTCCGCCCACCCCTCAGAGCGTGGCACATTCAGCCCCTAACCAGCGCGATTTTAGCCGACAGCTTCTAAGGCCGTTCCTCAGCCAGGCCGAGCGAAACTCGCACCACCATCCGGTTTCACTGAGAACATGAAGGACCTCTCGCCCAGAGCCGGGCGAGGGGG
>JAKABK010000190.1 GCA_021796905.1 Actinomycetes bacterium | reverse complement strand
ACCTGCGACTTTTAGGTGGGCGTAGAGGGAATCGAACCCCCGACCTCATGCGCGTCATGCATGCGCTCTAACCAACTGAGCTATACGCCCGGGACCGATCGAGGCTAGCACGCTGCTCCCCGAGCAACCGGAGCCCACCCGCTCTGCTACGCGGTCACTACCGCGACCGCGTCGGCAGGGACGGTGACGGTCCCCTCCCCGAGCGAGGTGCCGGCCGGCTCGGAGGCGAGGAGCAGACGGTCGGCGCCGGCGACCGGGATACCCCGGGGAACCTCGGCGAGGTTGACGGCCACGGCGAGGCCGCCACGGCGGACCACCAGCCATCGGGCCTCCTCCGACCAGTCGACCCGCACCCCGCAGGGGTCCCCGGAGCGCAGCTCTGGGTGGTCCCGGCGGAACCGGATCAGGTCGCGGTGCCAGGCGAGGAGCTCCCGGTGCGGGGAGCGGTCGCGCTCTGACCAGTCGAGCTTCGAGCGGGCAAACGTGCCCGGGTCCTGCGGGTCCGGGACCGCTCCGGGGTCCCAGCCGAACGCCGCGAACTCCCGCCGCCGGCCCTCGCTCACCGCCCGGCCGAGCTCGGGGTCCTCGTGGTCGGTGAAGTACTGCCAGGGTGTCGACGCCCCCCACTCCTCCCCCTGGAACAGCATCGGCACGAACGGCGAGAGCAGCACCAGGGCGGCCGCCACCCGGAGCCGACCCGGTGACAGCAGGGCGGCGGAGCGCTCCCCGAGCGCCCGGTTCCCGATCTGGTCGTGGTTCTGCAGGTACCCGAGGAAACGGGTCCGCGGCAGGTTCCCGACGTCCCGGCCGTGGTGGCGTCCCCTGAGCGGGGACCAGTCCCCCCCGAAGACGTACACCGCTTCGAGCGCCCGGGCCAGCTGGGCGATCGTCCCGAAATCGGCGTAGTAGCCGGAGCGTTCACCGCTGAGCACGGCGTGCAGCGCGTGGTGGAAGTCGTCGGACCAGGAGGCGTCGAGGCCGTAGCCCCCGGCCTCGACGGAGCGGACCAGGCGCGGGTCGTTGAGGTCGCTCTCTGCGATCAGCCACTTCCGCCGGCCGGTGGCGTCGGCGACCTCGGCACCGACCGCGGCGAGCTCCTCGAGGATGTGGCGGGCCCCGGTGTCGAAGATCGCGTGGACCGCGTCTAGGCGGAGTCCGTCGAGGTGGTAGTCGGCGAGCCACTGACGGGCGTTGTCGGTCACCCACCGCCGCACCTCGTCGCTGCCGGGGCCGTCGAAGTTGACGGCCGTCCCCCACGGCGTGCGATAGCGGTCGGTGAAGTACGGCCCGATCTCGGGCAGGTAGTTGCCGGCTGGGCCGAGATGGTTGTAGACCACGTCAGCGATCACCGCCAGGCCCCGGGCGTGGCAGGCGTCCACCAGGCGTTTCAGCCCGTCGGGGCCGCCGTAGGCGTGGTGGGGGGCGTACAGGAGCACCCCGTCGTAACCCCAGCCCCGCGACCCGCTCGCCTCGGCCACCGGTAGCAGCTCGACTGCGTCCACCCCGAGGGCGACCAGGTCGTCGAGGTGCCCGACGGCACCGTCGAAGGTGCCGGGACCGGAGAAGGTCCCGACGTGCAGCTCGTAGACCGCTGCCGAGGGCAGGTGGGCTCCCCTCCAGGCGCCGTCGTGCCACTCGAAGCGATCGTGGTCGACCAGCGCGGAGGGGCCCTCGACGCCCTCGGGCTGCCAGGCGGAGCGGGGATCGGCCCGGGGTGGCCCACCGTCGAGCGAGAAGCGGTAGCGGGTGCCGTGCCCGGAACCGGGCAGGTCCAGGTGCCACCAGCCTCCCCCGGCCTGCGCCATCGGCCGGGTCCCGTCGTCGACGAGCGCGTCCACCCGCTCCGCTGAGGGTGCCCACACCCGCAGCCTGCCCGCCGGCCCGGGCGTCGACGCCCGCCACCGGCCCGGGGTGGTACCCCAGGGTGGGGTGGCCCCCGAGGGTGGGGCCACATCGTCCCTTGCTCCGCTGGAGGTCAACCGGTCTCCTCTCGTCGCGCAGCCACGGGCGGTCCCGCCGCTTCGAGCAGGGCCACCGGGAGCCGGTCGAGGAGCGCCCCGGCGGGCACCGGGCCCTCCCAGCTCCCTCCGCCCAGGCGGTCCACGTACCGGCCCGGGGGGAGCTCGACGACGGTGTCGGCCCACCCCCCGCGACGCCCGAGGGTGAGCGGCCAACGGGTGACGACAGCGACCGCGCCACCCCGGCGGGCAGCGACCAGGTGGGCGGCGGCCGGCCCGCTCGCCCCGACCGGCTCCCATCCGCAGCGATCCCCGTCGCCGAACCACTCCGGGTGCGCGCCGCGCACGGCGAGCGCCTGGCGGACCACCCACAACTTGACCACCCCCAGCTCGTCGCCGGCGGCCCACGCCTCGACCGCCACGGCCTGCCCGGGACCTCCGGTCCCGTCGCTGCTACCCCCGTCGCCGGCACAGGGGAGCAGCGAGGCGAGCAGGCGCCGTCTGAGCCCGAAGTCGACGGGGCGTCGATTGTCGGGGTCGACCAGTGACAGGTCCCACAGCTCGCTGCCCTGGTACAAGTCGGGCACCCCCGGGCCGACCAGGGTGAGCAGCTTCTGCCCCAACGCCACCACCCGCCCCGGTCCGGTGACGGTGCGGACGACCTCCCTGAGCACCTCGAGCGGCGGGCCGTCCTCGACCGCCGCCCGGGCGAAAGCTGCGACCGCCTCGTCGTAGACCGGGTCGGGCTGGGTCCAGGAGGTGTGCTGCTTGGCTTCCCGGGTCGCCTTCTCCACATACCCGGCCAACCGGTCCCCGTCGATCGGCCACGCCCCGACCAGGGTCTGGGCGATCAGCCAGGCGGTGTTGCGGTCGGGGGGGAGCGGAGCGGGGCGGCCGCTCCCGCCGTCCGACCACGCCGACCACCAGCGCTCGACGGCGGAGGCCCACTCGTCGGGGATCTCGGCCAGGACCGACAGGCGGGCCCGCACGTCCTCGCTGCGCTTGGTGTCGTGGGTGGACAGGGCGAGCAGGCCGCGCGGGTGGCGCTCCCCGGCTGCGGCCGCCCACCGGTGGAAGGCTTCGACGGAGTCGTCGAGGCGCCCCGGGTCACCCCCGACCTCGTTGCGCCCGGTCAGCGGGAACCAACGATAAAAGGCGGTGTCCTCGACCGCCTTGGCCATCACCGGGCCGGTGAGCTGCTGGAAGCGCAGCGCCACCTCGGTCTCGGTCGGCCCGGCCAGCCGTCCGAGCAGGACGTCCCGGACCAGCCCCAGCAAGTCGGGGTCGAGGTCGCCACGGCGCATCCCCGCGGTGAGCACCGCGGCCTCGACGACCGAGACGTCCGAGGCGGAGGCCACCAGGCGTGCCTCGTCGTGATCCACCTCGGGACCGTCGCCAGCGGGCTCGCCGCCGGCCCGGGTGGCGCCGGCGGGTGCCGGCGGGGTGGCGACGTAGGTGCGGTACACCGGGAAGCAGGCGGCGATCTCGCCCAGCGCGTCGCGCAGGTCCCGGCGGGTGTGGTCCCGGTGACGGCGGTGGCGCTCACAGACCGCGGCGAGCCGCGCGACCAGGCGGCTCAGGTCGGCGGCGAGCGGCCCGTCGAGCACCTCGAGCTTGGCGGCGTGGACCACCTCCTCCAGCCGCTCGGTGACCCCGCTCCACCCGGCGTAGGCACCGACCAGGCGCTCCCATCCCTCCGCCCTGGTGAGGACGTCACCGACCCGGTTCAGCCAGTCGTAGCCGGTCGTGCCCGCGACCGGCCAGTCCGGGGGGAGCGCCTCGTCGCCTTCGAGGATCTTCTCGACCAGCACCCACGTCCCGGGGGTGGACTCGGCGATGCGCTGGAGGTAGCGGCGGGGGTCGAGCAGGCCGTCGACGTGGTCGATGCGCAGCCCGTCGAGGGTCCCGGCGGCGAGCCAGGACAGCACCAGGCGGTGACTGTCGGCGAAGACCTCGGGCTCCTCGGCGTGGATCGCCGCCAGCCCGGTGATGTCGAAGAACCGCCGGTAGTCGAGGTTCTCGCCGGCGCTCCGCCACCACGCCAGGCGGTAGTGCTGGGCGTCGAGGAGCGAGTCGAGCAGGTCGGGGTCGGCGTTCCAGCGGGCCGCTGCGGCGTCGAGGGCGCCGGTCAGCTCCGGGCGATCGGCGACCAGCTCGCCGAGGCGGGACACGACCCCGGCCACCTGGTCTCGGCGCTCGGCGAGCGCGTCCGGGTCGCCCCCGACCGCCGGGACCCGCTCGGCGGCGCCGGCCAACCGTTCGAGCTCGACGCGGGCGTCCTCGCTGTCGATGCGGGCCGCGGCGTCGGCGAGGAGCGGGGCGAGGCTCGCCGGGTCGATCGGGTAGGCATGATCGAAGTAGCGGACCCTGAAGGCCTCCCCGACCCGCTCGAGGACGAGGCGGCCCGCCTCGAGCTCCCTGCCGTAGTGGTCGCCGAGCACCGGCAGCAAGACGGTGTCGCGCAGGTGGGCCTCGGGTGACTCCCAGTCCACGTCGAAGTAGCCGGCGTAGCGGCTGGAGCGCCCCATGGCGAGCACGTCCCACCACCACCGGTTCTCGGGTCCGGTGATCGCCATGTGGTTGGGCACGACATCGAGCAGCTGGCCGATACCGGCCCGGCCGAGGGCGTCGCCGAGCCGGGCATAACCGTCCTCGCCGCCCAGCTCGCGGTTGACCCGGGTGGGGTCGACCACGTCGTAGCCGTGGTCGCTGCCCGGCGCCGCCTGCAGGATCGGGGAGAGGTACAGGTGGCTGACACCGAGATCGGCGAGGTAGGAGGCGATCGACGCGGCGTCGTCGAAGTCGAAACCGGCCCGCAACTGCACCCTGTAGGTGCCCACCGGGGGCCGGCGCGTGGTTGCGGGGCGACTCGGCACCCACAGACGGTACCCACTGGTGGCATCGACCCACCCTGGACCGGCGGGGTCGTGCCCACCCCCGCCGACAACAGTCGACCCCGACCCCGACCCCGACCCCGACCCCGACCCCGACCCGCGGC
>JAKABK010000189.1 GCA_021796905.1 Actinomycetes bacterium | reverse complement strand
GTCCTCGACTTTCCCCTCGCCATTACCTACGATCGTCATCGCGACCTCCCCCTGGTCCAGATCACCCCACGTGACCTGCGACGTTAGCCTTTACGATCACCCCCCGCACAAAGTTTCTGACACTCTCGAACAAGCGTCACCTATAGAACACCCCTGTCGGGTCTCTTTTTGGACAACCGGCGCCGATCAGCCCCGGCCCATTGACCGCGAACTCTGGCGCGAAAGAGATGGGCGAATGGCCTTGAGATCGACCCGGAGACCGAGGTAGCTCGTCTGCGGCCAAGAACAACTCGAACCGGAAGGAGCCCACCATGGCCACCACGCAGAAGGTCTCACCCATCCAGGTCCTCGACGCTCTGGCCGCCCGGCCGGGGGTGACCGCGGCCGAGCTGGCCGAGGCGCTCGACATGGGCCAGTCCACCGCGGCCAAGCACCTCGCCGCCCTCGAAACCCAGGGTGCGGTCCATCGGGAGCCGGGCGGCCGCCAGGCCGGCCGCCGGCTCGCCGACCGCTGGAGCACCACCGCGGCGGCGGTCGAAGACCCGCCCGCCGAGCCCGGCGGGGTACCCGGCGACACCGGCGACGTGCCCGCCGAGGGGACGGCCTGTTCCGCCGACCGGTTGGGGCGTGGGGCGCTCGGCGCGCTGGTACGGGAGTACCTGGCGGCCCGGCCCGGCGAGGGCCTGGGACCAACCCAGGTCGGGAAAGGCTTGGGGCGATCGCAAGGTGCCGTCTCCAACGCGCTGGTCCGCTTGGAAGCAGCTGGCGAGGTTCGCTTGGAGAGCGCCTCGCCCCGCCGCTACCGCATCGTCGCCGATCGGTAGCGACGACCCCGCGGGGCCATCTCCCGGCCCATTCCCCCGCGGCCTGCGCGCCGCGGGGGACGACTACCCGGCGCGCGGGGGACCGACTACCCCACTTGTGGGGTAGTGGTCTTGGCGGACTACCCAGCGCCCGGCGCAAGGGTGCGCCGAGAACTTTCTTTCGCCAGCCCGATAGCCCGCCTGGCCCCGAGGACCGCGCGCGCGGGACCGCTACCCCGCGGCGCTGACCTGCGGTGACGCGACGCGGGGGAATCGGGTCCCCCGCGACTCCCCCGAATTCGGGGGAGTCCCCCACACGGCGAAGTGGGGGAAAAGCGGGGGAAAAACGGGGGACCCCGCGTGGCGCGATCACGGCTCCGAAACCGAAGGAGCCCGACCATGGCCACCCGCAAGCGTCCCCTCACCGACTCACCGTTCGACACCTTGGAGCGCACCTTCACGCTCCTGACCTCCGGTCCCGACCCGCTCGCCCTCGACGGCACCGCCGTCGCCGGCCTGCCGGACCGGCCGATCCCGCTCGGGGAGCTGAAAGCCCGCCTCCTGCACCCCTCCACCCGTTTCGAGGTCCGCGACGCCATCGTCGACGAGCTCGTCACCCGAGCCCAGGCCGAGGGCGGCCGCTGGACCGTCGGCCTGGCCGGGGTGCTCCTGCCCGGCCTGCGCCGCACGGTCAGGGCACTGGTGCGGGCCTGTCCGGGCAAGGCCGACGACATCGAGGCCGAGGCCCTCGCCGCGTTCGTAGCCGCCCTGTCCCGCTGCCAGCCCGGCCGGCCCCGCCTGGCGTCGTGGCTGCGCTGGCAGGCCCGCAAAGGCGCCACCCGGCTGCTGCACGCCGAGATGGCCGAGCGAGCCCGGCCGGGCACCGAGCCGGTCTCGGCCGCCCCGCCCCGACCGTGGGGCCACCCCGACCTGGTGCTCGCCAAGGCGGTCCGGGCCGGGGTGATCAGCGCCGCCGACGCCGAGCTGATCAGCGCCACCCGCATCGGGGAGGTCGACCTGGCCGAGGCCGCCGAACACCTCGACCTCGGCTACTGGGCATGTCACAAGCGTCGCCGTCGCGCTGAATCTCGGGTCAGGGACTGGGTGACCAGTGACGACTATCCGCCCTTCGACGATGTCCAAAAAACGGGCGAATCGGGGTGTTCTGTTAGTGGGGATTGTCGCCGGCCGGTCCGGTCCATGGACCGCCGACCGGGCAAGCGTCGCTCGAACCCACCACCGAGGAGGTGAGAGTGCCCACCTTGGCCCACCCGGACCGGCCGGGATGACCCCCAGATCACACCCCGAGCGCCCTGACCTCAAGCGCGCAGGGGCCGAACCGAGGAGGACGCCACGACACATCTGACCCACCCGGCAACCACCCAAGGCCCGCCGGCATCCCGTCCCTCGATCCAGGCCGGCCGACGCCAGCGGGCCGGGCGTCGAGCCCGGGCCCTGCTCGGTCGCCTGCCGGTCGTCCTCGCGCTCAGCGCCGCCCTGCTGGTCGTCGTGGCCTCGCCGGCCTTCGCCCAGGGCGCCGCTACCCCGACGCTGTCGGGGGTGATCGACAACCTGCGCAACTGGATCGTCGGCATCCTGGCCGGAGTCGCCACTTTGTTCTTGACCATCGGCGGGCTGCGCTACCTGACCGCCGGGGGCGATCCCGGCCAGGTCGAGAAGGCCAAGATCGCCCTCAAGTCCGCCGCCATCGGCTACGCGCTGGCCATCCTGGCCCCGCTGCTGGTGTCGATCCTGGCCTCGATCGTGGGCGGCTGAGCATGGCCCGGTTGCTGGGCACCCGGAGCCCTCGACGGCGAGTCCTGCTCATAGCTGCCGGCGTCCTGGTGGTGCTGCTCGCCCTCGGCCACGGCGGCCACGTTGCCAAGGCGTACGGCGCCGCCACCCAGACGCGCCAGTCTGGCACCGCAGCGGCGACGGCGGTTGTGCTCACCGCGGACAGGATCTCGACCCCGACCACCACCACGACGACACCCGGCTCGGGGTCGTCGTCGAGCAACTCCGGCGAAGGGCCGCCGGGCATCCAGGTCGGCCCCGGCAGCACCACCACCCCGTCCGTGCCGGCACCGGGGAGCGGGGGGACGGTGAGCGGCGGCAGCCAACCCTCGCCCGGTCTGTTCGACATCACCGGCCACATCACCGCCGCCATCGACAGCTGGTTCCGAGACCTCGTCACCGCGGCGCTCGACCCGATCCTCACCCTGCTCGGCCACACCCTCTTGGCCACGCCCAACGTCACCGCCCAGAGCCGTGTGGGTGAGCTGTGGCGGATGACCGAAGGCATCGCCGATGCCTTCTTGGTCCTGTTCGTGTTGGTCGGCGGGGCGATCGTCATGGGACACGAGACTGTCCAGACCCGCACCGCCATCAAAGACGTGCTGCCCCGCATCGTCATAGCGGGGATCGCGGTCAACGCCAGCCTGAGCCTCGCCGGGCTTGCCATCTCCACCGCCGACTCGCTCTCCCAAGCCGTGCTCGGCCAGGGCGTCGACCCGTCGGGGGCCGCGGTCGTGCTCCGCCAGCTGGTCCTCGGCTCCCTCGCCGACGGGGGCATCTTCGTGGTGCTCTTGGGCGGGGTGGTGGCCGTGCTCGCCATCGTGGTGCTCGCCACCTACGTGGTGCGCCTGGCGCTCGTCATTCTCCTCGTCGTCGCCGCCCCGATTTGCCTGGTCTGTCACGCCCTGCCCCAGACCGAAGGGCTGGCGAAGCTGTGGTGGCGGGCCTTCTTCGGTGTCCTCGCCGTCCAAGTCGCCCAATCCCTCGTGCTCGTGACCGCGCTGCGGGTGTTCCTCGCCTCCGGCGGCCCGGCCAATCTCGGGATCGCTTCGACCGGCGGGCTGGTCGACCTGCTCGTCTCGGCGTGTCTGTGCTGGGTGCTGGTCAAGATCCCATCCTGGGTCAGCCGGTTCGTGTTCTCCGGCTCGCGCGGTCACTCCGGCGTCGGCCGGGTGGTGCGCGACGTGATCATCTACAAGGGCGCCAAGGCCCTCGCCGCCGGGGTCGGGCTGTGACCGCCCGCCGTGACAGCGACGATGACCGCGGACGCGTTCGCATCCCCGCCGATTTCGAGAGGCCGGACAAGCTGCTGGCCGGGCTGACCGCCCGCCAGCTCGCCATCCTCAGCGTCGCCGCGGTGGCGCTGTGGGCCGGGTATGCGGCCACCCGTCGGCTCGTGCCCGCCGCCGCGTACGGCGCGCTCGCCCTGCCGATCGGCGCGGGTGCCGCCATGTTGGCGCTCGGCCGGTTCGAAGGCATCGCGGCCGACCGGTGGGTGAGCGCGGCCTGGCGCCACCATCGCGCCCCGCACCGCCTGGTGCCTGCCCCCGAGGACGTCCCGGCCGCGCCGGCGTTCCTCGCCACGAACCCCGGACCACTGCCGGTGGCGTTGCGCCTGCCGTTCGCCGGGGTCGGCGGCGATGGGATCGTCGATCTCGGCGCCGACGGGCTGGCGGTCATCTGCCGGGCCAGCGCGGTCACCTTCAGCCTGCGCACTCCGACCGAGCAGGAGGCGTTGGTGGCCGGCTTCGCCCGCTGGCTCAACGGGCTCGACCAGCCCGCCCAGCTCCTCGTGCGGGCCGAGCCGGTCGACCTCACGCCGTCCATCGACGCCCTCCTCGACGCCGCACCTGGACTCCCGCACCCCGCCTTGGAGACCGCGGCACGCGCGCATGCCGCCTTCCTCGCCGAGCTGGCCGACCGGCGCGACCTGCTCCGCCGCGAGGTCCTCGTCGTGCTCCGCGAAGCCCGCTCGTCCAACACCACGGGTGCCGGCGCCACCGCCCGGCTGCACCGCCGGGCCGCCGAAGCCGCCAGCGCGCTCGGCGCGGCCGGGGTCACCCTCGCCGCCCTCGACGGCCCCGCCGCGGCGACGTGCCTGGCCAGTGCCCTCGACCCGGCCGGCGAGCTGCGACCCGTCGGACTCGGCGGGAGCGCCCTCTATGGCGCTGGTCTCTCTGGCACCGGTCTCTCTGGCGCTGAGCAACCCGTCACCCTTGCCCGCCGCCCGAAAGGAACCGCACCCGTGAAACGTGTGAACCCGTGACCGGCCTGCTGTCACGCATCCCCCGACCGTCCACCTGGCCGGCCACCCGGCCGGCGTCGCCGTTCGGCCCCGACGCCATCGAGGTCCGCCCCCGGGCGCTGCGGGTCGGGGACGGCTGGTGCGCCAGCTTCG
>JAKABK010000188.1 GCA_021796905.1 Actinomycetes bacterium | reverse complement strand
TGGAAGGCGATCGGGGAGCACCGGTCGTGGCTGGAGGGTACCGGCGAGCTCGGGTCCCGCCGTCGCCGCCGGCTCCTCGACGAGCTCGAGGCGCTCCTCGTCCAACGCATCGAGACCCGGGTCCGTGCGGTCGCGGCCGGCGCCCGGTGGCAGGAGGTCACCGGGGAGATGCTCGCCCTCCGCCTCGATCCCGCCTCGGCGGCCGAAGCGCTGCTCGCCGACGTCGACCCCGACGTCGGTCCCGCCGACCCTGCGGGCTGAGGTCGGTCCCGCCGACCCTGCGGCCGGCTACCCCTGCGCAGCTGTCGTCACGCCCACGCCACACAACCGAGCTCCATCGGGTCGGCCAGGTCGGGGTGGTGGGGGACCACCCGGACGGTGTAGCCGTGGCGGCCGGCCCGCTCGCAGGTGAAGCTCCCGGCGTACCGGTGGGCGACGCCTTCACCCCCCTCACCGCCCTGCAGGGTCATTTCGACCACCTCGGTGGCGGTCAGCTCGTCGCCGCCGAGGACGGTCCCGTGCACGAGCTGCACGGCGACGTCGTCGGGACCGAGGGTCCCGAGGCGGACCAGGGCTGTGACCTCGCGGGTGCCGCCCACCTCGGCATCGGATCTCCCCGGGTCGCCGTCGACGCTCGCCACCACCACCCCCGGCCAGGCGGTGAGCACCTTCTCCCGCCACGCTGCCAGGTGCCTGGCACCCGCATGCGCCCCCCGCGACAGCTTGTCGACCCGGGCGGCGGTCGGCTCGTACATCTGTTCCACGTAGTCGCGGACCATCCGGGAGGCGAGGACCTGGGGCCCGAGCGAGCTGAGGGAGATCTTCACCCGCCGCAGCCACTCGCGCGGCACCCGACCGCCGGGGCGTTCGTAGAACAGCGGGACGATCTGGCGTTCGAGGATCTGGAACAGGCTCTCGGCTTCGATCTCGTCGCGCCGGGCGACGTCGTCGTAGACCTCCGCCGAGGTGATCGCCCACCCGTTGTCACCGTCGAACATCTCGTCCCACCAGCCGTCCAGGATCGAGCAGTTGAGCGCCCCGTTGAGCGCCGCTTTCATCCCGCTGGTCCCGCTCGCCTCCATCGGCCGGCGGGGTGTGTTGAGCCACACGTCGGCCCCCTGGCAGAGGGTGCGGGCCAGCGCTATGTCGTAGTCCTCGACGAAGGTGATCCGGTGGCGTACCTCGGGGTCGGCGGAGAAACGGGCGATCCGGGCGATGATCTCCTTTCCCTGCTCGTCGGCGGGATGGGCCTTACCGGCGAAGACGAGCTGGAGCGGACGTTGCTCGTCGAGCAGGAGGCGCTTCAAGCGGTCGGGCTGGGAGAGCAGGAGGGTCGCGCGCTTGTAGGCCGCGAAGCGGCGGGCGAAGCCGACGATCAGGTAGCGAGGGTCGAGGGCTCCGTCCACCCAAGACGCGTCGAGGCTCGGCAGGCCGGCTGCCAGGAGGGTCCGTTTCATGCGTGCCCGGACCGAGCCGACCAGGGCTTCCCTGGCCTGTTCGCGTACCCGCCACAGCTCGTCGTCGCGCGCCTCGAGCATCCGGGCCCACTCCTGCGGTCCGGCCTCGTCCCATGCCGGGGAGACGTACTTGGTGAACAGCTCGCTCATCTCCGCCGAGACCCAGGTGCGGCCGTGCACCCCGTTGGTGATCGAGGTGATCGGGACCTCCTCGACGGGGACCGCCGGCCAGAGCGGCTGGAACATCCGGCGGCTGGTGTCGCCGTGGAGCCGGGCGACCCCGTTGGAGCGGGCGGCGAGGCGCAACCCCATGACCGCCATGTTGAACGGAGTGTCGGGCGGATCGACCGGGAAGTGGCCGAGGTCCATCAACTGGTCCATGCCCACCCCGACCTCGGTGGTCCAGGAAGCGAAGTAACGCTCCATCAGCTCCCGGGGGAAGCGGTCGATGCCGGCCGGTACCGGCGTGTGGGTGGTGAAGATCGTTCCCGCCCGGACCGCTTCGATCGCCTCGGCGAAACCGAGGCCCTCCTCGGTCACCAGTTCGCGGATGCGTTCGAGACCGAGGAACCCGGCGTGGCCCTCGTTGGTGTGGAACACCTGGGTCGCCACACCGACAGCGGCGAGAGCACGGGTCCCCCCGATCCCGAGGAGGATCTCCTGGCGGAGCCGGTGCTCGACCCCGCCGCCGTAGAGGCGGTCGGTGACTTCCCGGAGGTGCAGCGGGTTGGCCTCCACGTCGGCGTCGAGCAGGTACAGCCGGACCCTCCCGACCTCCGCCAGCCACACCTGGGCGACGAGGGTCTCACCGGCGAGCTCCACTTCGACCGAGGCTCCCTCCACCAGGCGCAGGGCCATCGCATGCGGGTCGAGCACCGGGTAGCGCTCGCCCTGCCAGCCCTCCCCGTCGAGGTACTGGCGGAAGTAGCCCATCCGGTACATGAGCCCGACGCCGGTGAGCGGTACCCCGAGGTTGCTCGCCGCCTTCAGGTGGTCGCCGGCGAGGACCCCGAGCCCGCCGGAGTACTGCGGAAGGGCCTCGGCGATCCCGAACTCGGGAGAGAAGTACGCTACCGAGCGCAGCGGGCTGTCCGCCCGGGTCCGGAACCAGCGGCCGACGCTGCAGTACCGGCGCAGCTCGTCGTGGATCTCCCCGAGGACGCCCATGAACGCGGGATCGCTGCAGAGCTGGTCGAGCCGGCGGCGGTCGACGAGGCTGAGCACTCGCACCGGGTCGTGGAAGCTGGCTTCCCACAGCGCCGGGTCCACCCAGCGGAACAGGTCGCGCGTACGTGGGTCCCACGCCCAGCGCAGGTTGAACGCCAGCTCCTGGAGCGGCGCGAGCGGCTCGGGCAGCCGGGATCTGACGGTGAAGCTTCGCAGGGCCCTCACCGGCCCAAGGGTAGCGGGGGCGGCCCGGGGTGGTGCAGGTTCCCACCACCCGGCCCGTCAGCCTCTAGCTTGGTCGCGGTGACGGGCCGCATCGTGATCGACGACATCCGCCCCCGCACCTCCGAGCCGGGTTTCGCCGCGAAGGCGGTGGTGGGCGAGGCGGTGCCGGTGCGAGCGGTGATCTTCAAGGACGGCCACGACGTGCTCGCCGCCAGGGTCCAGTTGTTCGTCGAGGGTCGCAGCTCGCCCGAGGCGGTGGCACCGCTGCGGGCCGGGGTGAACGACTCGTGGACCGGCCGGGTCGTCGCCGACCGGCCCGGACGCCACCAGATCGTGGTCCAGGCGTGGACCGACCGGCACGCTTCGTGGGCCCGGCGGGTGCTCGCCAAGCTCGACGTCGACCAGGACGTCTCCGTCGAGATCGCGGAGGGCCGGGCGCTGCTCGGTTCAGCCCGGGGCGTCGGCGGGGCGCAGCGAGCCGAGATCGAGGTGGCTCTCGCCGCCCTGGCCGACGAGGGGCTCGACCCCGTCTCGCGTCTGCGGCCCGCTCTCAACCGTGCGGTCGCCGAAGCCCTCGCCGGCCCGGAGGGGGCAACCGACCTGACCGTCGCCCCTCCCAAGCCGCTGTGGGTCGATCGGGAGCGTGCCCTGGTCGGGGCGTGGTACGAGCTGTTCCCCCGCTCCTTCGGCGGGTTCCGGGGCACCGAGGCGCGGGTCCCCCAGCTCGCGGGGCTCGGTTTCGACGTGCTGTACCTCCCCCCGGTCCACCCGATCGGCCGGACCCACCGCAAGGGCAGGGACAACGCCCTCGTCGCCGGTCCCGACGATCCCGGTAGCCCGTGGGCCATCGGCTCGGAGGCCGGGGGGCACACCGCGATCGACCCGGGGCTCGGCTCGGTCGAGGACTTCGTCCACCTGCGCGAGACGGTTGCCGAGCACGGCATGGAGCTCGCCTTGGACTACGCGCTGCAGTGCTCACCGGACCACCCCTGGGTCGCCGAGCACCCCGAATGGTTCCATCACCGCCCCGACGGGTCCATCGCCTACGCCGAGAACCCGCCGAAGAAGTACCAGGACATCTACCCGATCAACTTCTGGCCGGCGCGCGACGAGGACCGGGTGGCGCTGTGGCAGGCGTGCCGTGACATCCTCGAGTACTGGATCGGTCTCGGGGTCGCCATCTTCCGGGTGGACAACCCCCACACCAAGCCGATCGCGTTCTGGGAATGGCTGATACCGTCGGTCCAGTCACGCCACCCGGAGGTGATCTTCCTCGCCGAGGCGTTCACCCGTCCCCGGGTGATGGAGAAACTGGCAGAAGTCGGTTTCTCCCAGAGCTACACCTATTTCACCTGGCGGACCGAGCGCGACGGGGAGGAGGGGTTGTGGGCTTACATGACCGAGCTGACCACGGGTCGCGCGGCCGACTACTTCCGACCGAACTTCTGGCCCAACACGCCCGACATCCTCGCCGGACCGCTGCGCAACGGTCCGCCCGCCGCTTTCGCCCTGCGCCTCGTGCTGGCGGCCACCCTGTCCCCGTCGTATGGGATCTACAGCGGTTACGAGCTGTACGAGAACGAGCCGGCGTCGGAGACCAACGAGGAGTACCGGGGATCGGAGAAGTACGAGCTCAAGCGCCGCGACTTCGACCGTCCCGGCACGCTCGCGCCACTCATCGCCAAGCTCAACGAGCTCCGTCGTGGCCATCGAGCGCTGGCCCGACTGCGCAACCTGGTGCTGGTCCCGACCGACAACCCGGCGATATTCGCCTACGCCAAGCTGAGCGACGACGGCAACGACGCGCTGCTCGTGACGGTCACCCTCGACCCGTTGGCAACCCAGGAGTCCCTGGTGCACCTCGACCTGGCCCACCTCGGTCTCCCCGCGGACCGCCCCTACCCGCTGGTCGACCTCCTCTCGGGGGAGCGCTACTCGTGGAACGGTCCGACCGGTTTCGTACGGCTCGACCCGCGGCTGCGGGTCGCCCACGTCCTCGACCTGCGCACCGGGTCCCCGGCCGGGTCGGCCGGCGGTCTGCCGTGAGCGTCTCGTCCACCGGCGGTGGGGACCTGCGCTGGTTCCAGAACGCGGTGTTCTACGAGATCCTCGTACGCGGCTTCTACGACGCCACCGGCGACGGCACCGGCG
>JAKABK010000187.1 GCA_021796905.1 Actinomycetes bacterium | reverse complement strand
TGTCGCGACCGGCTTCCTCGGTGCTGCCTTCGTCGGGGACCGCCAGGGCAACTGGTTCACCCTCGCCGGTCACGTCGATCTCGCCATGGGCGTGCTCGGCCTGTTCGGTTGGCTGGGCATCACCTACATCGGGGTGGCCGAGAAGCTCTGGCCGATGTTCATGCTGGCGCATGTGGCTGGTCGCCGGCTCTCCGACCGGGTGGCCGTCTGGGGCTCGGGCGTCGGGGTGGCCCTCTGCGCGCCGGGGCTCGCCTGGGGCCTCCGGGGGATCACCTGGGCAGGTGGTTCGATCCTCGGTGTGGCGCTCGCCTCCCACATTGCGTCGCTCGTGGTCCACCTCCGGCATCGGCGACGGCCGGCGGACCTCCACCTGGTGTTCGTCACGACCTCGGCCGCCTGGATACCGGTCGGCGCCGGACTGGCCCTTGCCGGCGCCTCAGAGGTACGGGTGCACCACCATCTGGGCGTCGCCCTGGCAGCGGCGGCGATGGTGGCGTTCGGGTCGTGGCTCCTCGAGGCCCTCGTCGGTCACGCCCACAAGGTCGTCCCGTTCATCGCCTGGTCGGCCCTACGGGCTCGTGGGGTAGCGACCGGGCCGACCGGAAAGCCGCTCATGTTCGCCGACCTCTACGACAGACCACCGGTGGGCTGCAGCCTCCTACGCGACGGTCACCTCCGGAGCGTGCGCCCTCTGCTGCGGACTGGCCGTGTCTTCGTCGCCCTCGATCGCAGTGGGGGGCGGACTGCTGGCCCTTACCGGCTTGATCCTCGCCGTGAACCTCTCGTGGGTCCCGATCCACATGTCGGGCTCGGCGGTCCCGGCGCAGGGGGCCGGGCGGTCGTCCGCGCCCGGTCGCATGGCTCTTGCGGAGAGACCGGCGACCGGTCAGGCACCCGCCTGAGACGGCCGGCGGCCGTCGTGCGGCTTCATTTCTTGGCCGGTTCGTAGTACGGGTTGGTGCCCGCTGCGTGGTCGGTCACGTCGACGATCCTGGCGATCTCCGGGACCGACTCCTTGATGGCCACCTCGATCCCCTGGCCGAGGGTGACCGCGACCATGCCACAGCCGGCGCACCCACCGCTCAGGCGCAGGTAGGCGACGTCGTCCTCGACGGCCACCAGGTCGGCCCGGCCGCCGTGGGCGGCGATCGCCGGGTTGATCTGACGGTCGAGGACCTGCACGACGCGCTGGGCGACGTCGCCGCTCAGGTCGGCCACCGGTCCCCCGATCCCGGGACTGGTGCGCACCGGTGGGACGTTCGGGTTCCGGATCGCCATCCCACCGCTCAACAGGTTGACGTCGAGCACCGAGCCCAGCATCTGCGTGGCGCTCTCGGCCGGCACCACCACGGTGAGGTCCTCCTGGCGGCCCGACCAGTCCCCCGGGCGGATCTCGCTCTCGGCTTGGAAGTACATGTCGTAGCTGTAGGCGCCTTCGACGACGCCGCTGACCTCGACCCACAGTGCGAGCGAGCCCGGGTCGGGTTCGTCGCTGCGCAGCTCCCGGACCTTGGAGAGAGCGCCGGCGGTGAGCCGCAGCACCGGGACCGCCCCCTCGTCGTGGCCGGTCATCGACAGAACCTGTTCATCTATTTTATTCTACCCCGCCGTAGGGTTGCGGGAGTGAGTCGAGTACTGCTGCTCCTTCCCACCGGCACCTATCGGGCGGCGGACTTCGCCGCCGCCGCCGGCCGCCTCGGCGTGGAGGTCGTCGTCGGGTCCGAACGCCGCCAGGCGATGGCCGCCTCGATGGGCGACCGAGCGGTCGTGGTCCCCTTCGGTCCGCTGGAGGCGGGCGTCGCGGCGATCACCGCTGTCCACCGACGGTCCCCGATCGACGCGGTGGTGGCGGTCGACGACCAGGGTCTGGAGGTGGCCGCGGCGGCTTCGGAGCTCCTCGGCAGGCCGCACAACCCCCTGGCCGCGGTTCGGGCCACCCGCGACAAGGCAACCATGAGAGCGCTGCTCGCAGCTGCCTCGGTGGCCCAGCCCGACTACCGGGTCGTCGATCCGGGAGGGTCGGTGGCCGACGCAGCCAGCGCGCTCGGGTTCCCCTGCGTGGTCAAGCCGGTGTCCCGATCCGGGAGCCAGGGCGTGATCCGGGCCGACGACCGGTCCGGGGCCGACGCGGCTGGCTCCCGGGTGCGGGCCATCGTCGGTGACCGGGAACCGTTGTTGGTCGAGCGGTTCGTCGCGGGCAGCGAGATCGCGGTCGAGGCGATCCTCCGCGACGGGGACCTGCAGGTGCTGGCGGTGTTCGACAAGCCCGACCCGCTGGACGGGCCGTTCTTCGAGGAGACCATCTACGTCACCCCCTCCCGGAAGCCGGCCGGCACGCTGGACGCCGCGGAGCGCGAGCTGGCCGCGGCGGCGCGCGCCATCGGCCTGCGGGAGGGTCCGGTGCACGCCGAGCTGCGGATCGGTCCGGACCAGCAGCCCTCCGTGCTCGAGGTGGCGGCACGCTCTATCGGGGGGTTGTGCTCGCGGGCCCTTCGTTTCGGTGCGGGGATCAGCCTCGAGGAGGTCGTCATCGCCCACGCGGTCGGCGCCGACGTCGCGGGGCTCCGACGGGAGACCGGAGCGTCCGGGGTGATGATGTTGCCGATCCGTCGAGGAGGGATCCTCGAGCGGGTCGAGGGCCGGGAGCAGGCCTCGGCGGTGCCCGGTGTGGCCGGGATCGAGATCACCGTGCCCCCCGGTCGCCAGGTGGTCCCCCTGCCCGAAGGCGACCGCTACCTGGGGTTCGTCTTCGCCCGGGGAGCGGACCCGGATACGGTCGAAGCTGCGCTGCGGCGAGCGGAGACCTGCCTGCGGGTCGTGATGAGCAGCCCCCGGGGGGACGGCGCGGAACCTGCGGCGTCAACCGTCCCGGCCGGTTCACGGACCGACCTCCCCGGGGTGCTCCTGGGATGAGGGTCCTGGTGGTGTCGACCTACGAGCTCGGGAACCAGCCGCACTCCGCAGCGACCGCGGTCGCCGCGCTCGACTCGGCCGGCCACGAGGTGCGTTGCGCCGACCTCGCCGTGGATCCGCTCAGCACCGGGGACCTGGAGTGGGCCGAACGGGTCGCGTTCTCGGTGCCGATGCACACCGCCATGCGCCTGGCGATACGGGTCGTCGAGGCCCTGAAGGCCCGGCGGCCCGGCGTGCCGGTCTGCTTGTTCGGGCTGTACGCCGGGGCGGGCGGGCAGCTACCGGAGATCTCGGCCCCGGACGCGGTGATCGCCGGTGAGTACGAACCGGCGTTGGTGGCCTGGGCGGACGGCGGGGACCCCGGGCCGACGGTCCAGCTGCCGAGGGGCGCGAGCCCGGTGCCGGACCGCAGCCTGCTGCCGGGGATCTCCAGCTACTCGCGCCTGGTGGTCGGGGGCGAGGAGCGCCTGGTCGGCTCGGTCGTCGCCAGCCGCGGCTGCTCCCACCGTTGCCGGCACTGCCCGGTCCCGGTGGTCTACGCCGGCCGGGTCCGTCCGGTCGAGGAGCCGGTCGTGATCGCCGACGTGGACCAGCTGGTGGCTGCCGGCGCCCGGCACCTGAGCTTCGGCGACCCGGACTTCTTCAACCTCCCGCGCCACTCGCTCCGGGTGGTCTCGGCGATCCACGCCCGGCATCCCGACGTGACCTTCGACGCGACCATCAAGGTGGAGCACCTCCTGCGTCACCGGGGATCGCTGCACCAGCTCGCAGGGGCCGGGTGCGCCTTCGTCGTGTCAGCTTTCGAGTCGGTCGACGACCGCCTGCTCGATCGGCTCGACAAGGGTCACACGGCGGCCGACGCGTCCGAGGCGGTGATCGCCGCGAGACGCCACGGGATCGAGATCCGCCCTTCGTGGCTGCCGTTCACCCCCTGGACAACGGCCTCCGACCTGGTGGACCTGCTGGACTTCGTCGTCGCCCACGACCTCGTCGGCAACGTCGACCCGGTGCAGTACACCGTGCGGCTACTGATCCCCGACCGCTCGCTGATGCTCGCCGACCCGGGGCTGGGCGCCTACCTGGGCGACTTCGACCATGCCCGGCTCGGCTGGACGTGGACGCACCCCGACCCTGCGCTCGACCGCCTCCAGGAGGCGCTGGCCCAGCTGGTCGAGGAGCGGGTGCACCTGGCGCCGGAGGCCACCTTCGAGGAGATCGACGGACTGGTCCGCTCCGCCGCCCGGCTCGACGCTTCGTCACGCCCGCGCCGGGGATCGACGTCGATGGGCCCGGACGGACAGAGGGCGCACCTGAGCGAGCCATGGTTCTGTTGCAGCGAGCCGACCCGAGCCCAGCTCGCCCCGCTCGAGGCCCTCGGGTCGGGCGGGTAGCCCGGGGCTACGGCTCGATGGAGATGCACTCACCCGGGCACTCCTCCCCCGCCTCGCTCACCGCGTCCTCCGATCCGGTCGGGACCTCGGCGACGCCCGGGGCGCTCAGCGGGTCGCCGTCCTGCTTCACGTATGCGAGGCCGTCCTCGAGCAGGACGAAGACCGCCGGGCAGATTCTTCGCACAGTCCCTGAGGAGGACGAACCGGCCACCGCCCGCCCCGGCCGTCACCCGAAGCTCCCGAGGCCGCCAGGACGGGCACCGTGGACCCGTTCCCCGGCGGCGGGCCCGGGACCGAACCGCCGGTCGATCCGCCGTCACGTCCGGTGGTGCCGGAGCGGACCGATCCCGATCCGGTCGACCACCGGGGAGGCGACGCCCTGCACGGGCAGGCCCCTGGCGTTCGCCTCCGGGAACCCCTGCGAGCGCAGGTAGAAGACTGCGTCGGCGTCGAGGCCCCCATGGCCGACCTGTGGGCGCAGACCACCTCGTCGGCGAAGACCTCGAGGCGGGGGCGGGTGTCGACCTCGGCCCGGTCGGAGAGGAGCAGGTTTGTTCGACTGGCTCGCGTCGGTCCCCGCAGCGCCGTGGCACACCACGACGTGGCCGTTGAACACGCCGTGGCCCCGGTCGTCGGCGATCCCCACGTAGCGCTGGCGGCTGGTGCAGCGCGGGGAGCGGTGCTCGAGGAAGACCGGGTGG